>DAOVYB010000088.1 GCA_030635835.1 Gammaproteobacteria bacterium | reverse complement strand
ATTAAACTTGATAATAATCGTTAATGTTCTTTGAGATGATGAGTTACTTGATTGACTTCCCTGACCACCTAATAAACCGGCTGTCGCAAATGATAACAGCCAAATACCCGCACTTGAGGAACTTTTATCAACTTGTGTAGATATTTTATCGTATATCCAAACTTCATTTCTATCATCATCAGTTTGCACAATATTAGGTGATCCTAATGCTTTGACTACATTAACACTGCTCATGCCAAGCTTTATTTCTTTCTGCACAACACCAACAGTTAAATTATCATCCGTATTACCAGAAGACTGATATGTTGCACATGAAGCCAATGTTATTGAAAAAAGAAACGATAGTATTAAGTTTTTCATTTCAGCACCTTTAAGATGTTGCGATTAAATATCAATATTGTTTTTAATGAAAAAGAAAACTAAATTAATCCTGTATTAAAATTTTAATGGATTAAATAAATTCTTGGGGGGATGACTAAGATTATTACAGCATATCTCCCCTAACCTATACAAGAAATTAATAGCTATTCTCTGTGTTTTTGAGAATTAAGTAACAATTTAGTTCCCCTGCACATAAAAGTTTATTTAACTATATCGCTACTTTGTTTGAAATGATGAAAATTTAAACAATTCCAGTATAAAAGATTTCTTATTCTAACTGACTCTAATTCTGGAACAAGCTGTTTATATTGCGAGGCCTATGATGCGCTGGCGTGAATACAGTATACTTCTCACAAATGGCAAAAATTAAAGAACAACAATCCCACACCCCGATGATGCAGCAATATCTCCGCATAAAAGCAGAGCATCCTGATATTTTGCTGTTCTACCGCATGGGTGATTTTTATGAGTTATTTTTTGATGATGCCCGTGAAGCCGCCAGGTTGCTGGACATTACCTTAACAGCCCGGGGTCAGTCGAATGGCTCACCTATTCCTATGGCGGGTGTTCCTTATCATGCAGCCGATACTTACCTGGCTCGCTTACTACGCAAAGGCATGTCGGTCGCTATTTGTGAACAAATTGGTGATCCCGCCACATCCAAAGGGCCTGTAGAACGCAAAGTCATGCGTATTGTGACACCGGGTACAGTTACCGATGAAGCATTATTAGATGAACGAAAAGAAAACTTAGTCGTCGCACTTGCAACGAACGATAATCAGTTTGGTATCGCCATGCTTGATATGAGCAGTGGTCGTTTTTCAGTATTACAAGCCGAAGGCGAAGAAGCACTCTTTGGTGAGCTACAACGTTTACGCCCTGCTGAGCTTTTAATTAGTGAAGACAGTGATGCAACGCCATTTCAACAGCGAGCCATAAGCCTTAAACAACGTGCGCCCTGGCATTTTGATAGCAGCTCAGCCGAACGGGAATTGTGTGAACAATTTTCCACTAAAGACTTAGCCGGTTTTGGCTGTGCGGATTTACCCTTAGCCATTTCAGCGGCAGGCTGTTTACTCGCCTATGTTAAAGAGACACAGCGCTCTGCTTTACCCCACATTCAGGCTATCCACACTGAATCACGGGAAGACTGTTTAATTCTTGATGCCGCAACACGACATAACCTTGAGTTAACTGAAAGTATTTCCGGTCATAAACAAAATACACTTAGCGCCATTCTCGATCACACCGCTACACCGATGGGCAGCCGTTTATTACATCGATGGATTCACCGTCCTTTACGTGATCATAAGGTACTTAATCAACGCCAGGAATCCATTGCTTCACTATTAGAATTACAAAGTTATGCAGAACTGCATGAAATATTACGTGGCATTGGCGATATAGAACGGATTCTGACGCGTATTGCTCTCAAATCTGCACGACCACGCGATCTTGCTCAGTTACGTAATGCTTTATCACAACTTCCTGTATTGCAAAAAAGTTTAGCAAAACACAATAGTCCATATATCAAACAATTAAGCCAGAAAATTGGTGAGCACCCTAAAATTCATCGCTTATTAAATAAAGCCATTATTGAAACGCCGCCTTTATTAATACGAGATGGCGGTGTCATTGCAAAGGGTTATGATAAAGAGCTCGATGAATTACGTGGTCTGCAGGAAAATGCCGGTGAATTTCTTGCCCAACTGGAAGAAAAAGAAAAAAAACAAACCGGTATTAAAGCGCTTAAAGTGGGGTATAACCGGGTACATGGTTACTACATTGAAATTAGTCGGCTGCATTCTGATGTGGTACCAGAACATTACCAGCGCAGACAAACATTAAAAGCGGCTGAACGTTTTATTACACCCGAATTAAAAGCACTTGAAGATAAAGTCTTAAGTGCAAATGAACGCGCACTGGCACGTGAAAAAAGTTTATATAATAAATTACTTGATAAGTTAAATTTAGAACTGGTGACGTTACAAAATTGTTCTCGAGCTTTATCTGAATTAGATGTTTTACATAACCTTGCAGAACGCGCTGACTTATTAAATTATGTTCGACCAAAACTCATCAATGAAACAGGCATTAATATTAAAAATGGGCGTCATACCGTTATTGAACAGGTACAGGAAGCTCCCTTTACTCCCAATGATATCTCGCTTTCGACTCAGCAACATCTGCATTTAATTACCGGTCCTAACATGGGTGGTAAATCGACTTATATGCGACAAACGGCTTTAATTGTTTTAATGGCACACATTGGTAGTTTTGTACCGGCTGATAGCGCAGAAATTGGTATTGTTGATCGTATTTTTACCCGCATTGGTGCATCCGATGATCTTGCCAGTGGCCGTTCAACCTTTATGGTGGAAATGACGGAGACTGCCAATATTCTTCATAATGCAACCGAAAACAGCCTTGTTCTCATGGATGAAATTGGTCGTGGTACCAGCACTTATGATGGTTTGTCTCTAGCCTGGGCCTGTGCCGAACATTTAGCCCTAAAAGTAAAAGCTCTCACGTTATTTGCCACGCATTATTTTGAATTAACAACACTGGTTGATGAATTGACAGGTTGTATTAATGTTCACCTCGATGCCGTTGAGCATGGCGATACTTTGGTCTTTTTACACAAAGTAAAACCCGGTACTGTAAACCGAAGTTATGGATTACAAGTTGCCACCCTGGCTGGCGTACCACGTGAAGTGGTAGATCGGGCAAAAGATAAACTTAGCCAACTCGAACAAAATAAATCTGAAACAACAACTGTAAATACTCAGGCTGAAACTGTTGAACAAATAAAAGAAACAGCACTTGAGCAAGCCATCAAAAACTTACAGCCTGATGAGCTTTCACCAAAAGATGCTTTAGATTTAATCTATCAACTTAAAAAACTATTGTGAGTCGAATTTAAGCGGGTTTTGCTTTATCATAGCGACAGTTAATTTCAGCAATGACATGACTGTTCTTATTAAAATTCGACCTGTAACATTTAGGAGCCACAAATGACTTATGTAGTTACCGACAATTGTATTAAATGTTTATATACAGACTGTGTTGAAGTCTGCCCTGTCGATTGCTTCCATATTGGCCCTAATTTCATGGTTATTGATCCGGATGAATGTATCGACTGCACTTTGTGTGAACCGGAATGTCCTGCAGAGGCTATTTTTGCGGAAGATGAATTACCCGATGGCACAGAGAACTTTATTGCTCTCAATGAAGAACTCTCACGTGAATGGCCAGTGCTAACTGAACAAGTTGATCCCTTACCCGATGCAGCTGAATGGGATGGTAAGCCGAATAAACTTGAGCTTCTTGAACGCTAATAGCTAAATTAATTAATACCACTTATTTATGGTGCGAGAAAAAATCACTCTCATTCCTTATGGCGAAGATCCTCTCGCCCTGCTTGCCCAACATTTACTTGACGACTATAGCGAACAACTGCCCGACATAACTCAGGCAGTTGTTCTATTATCCGAAGCTCACGCAGCTAAACGGTTACGCCACCTTCTTTTGCAATATGCTGAACAACGTGGCCATCATGCTTTATTGTGCCCGCAAATTTTAAATTTACGCGATTGGGCTAAACGACAATTTAATCAATACCAAAAAGCGCCTCATGGTATTTATGGTCAACATCAACGCGAACTTATTTTATTTGACGCCTTAAGCCAGCATAAAACGCTTTTAGGCAGTGGTAGTCCCTGGCATTTAACCGATGATTTACTCAGGCTGTTTGATCAACTCACATCCAATCAAAAAAAATTACCGGATGATTACGATAGTTTTGAAAAAGAAATCGCAAATGCTTATGGTATTTCGGCTGAAGAGTTTCCCGCCTTAAGTCATGAAGCAACGCTTGTCTATACATTATGGAATGCATGGCATAGCCAGCTTAATGCAGAAACAGCTTTTGACATGATCGACAGCGAAGCCGCTTATTTACTGGGGCTTAATGCAGACATTCAAAATAATACCAATGTTCTTTATATTGCAGGCTATCACCAGTTTTCAATGGCAGAACAAAACTGGTTAAAACAACTTATTGAAAAACAGCGATGCCAGTTATACCTGCATGGTCAAACAGATAATATTTCTGAATCAAGCTCAACGGAGTATCACCCTGATACCCCTATATCAAATTTATCAGCTGTATTTGGTATAACAACAGACAATAAAATTAAAAATCATTATAGCCAGTTTATAAACAGCTGTTATCAGCATGAGCAACAACCTTTTATAGAACGAGCAACAACACTATCAAAAATACCTTCTGAGAAAATCAGTGAACGGCTTAAGTTATTATTCTGCAAAGGTCATGAAGAACAAGCGCATGCCGTTGAGTTACAGGTAAGACGCTGGTTATTAAATGGGAAAAATAATATTGGTATTGTCACCGAAAACAGACGGCTTGCTCGTCGGGTACGCGCCTTATTAGAGCGTGCAGATGTTCCCCTGCAGGATTTAGCTGGTTGGGCCTTATCTACCACACGTGCAGGTGCGGTATTAGAACGCTGGCTAGAGTGTATCGAAGAAGACTTTTCACATTTACCTTTACTGGATTTATTAAAATCGCCTTTTATTTTCAGTCAATATGACTCTATACAAGTTAAACATGCCAGCTACCGACTTGAACATGACATTATTCGTCACGAAAATGTCGCACGCAATCTACACAGTTACAAACAAACCATTGAGCTAAGAGCAAATAAATTACAATGGTCATCTGAAATCAGTCAGACTCTAACCGATATTTTAGAAACCTTTGAAACTGCAAATGAATGTTTAAAACCATTATTAAATGGTTCACATCAGGCCGTTGATTATATAGATAGCTTATCCTTAAGCCTTAATCTTATAGGTATGACAAGTTTGCTTCAGGAAGATGCGGCAGGCATACGTGTTATTGAAATGTTAGAGACATTAAAACATAGCGCAAACCAGTATCAATTAAAATTTAACTGGTCAGATTTTCGAACCTGGCTGGGTCGCAGCCTTGAACAATTTGTTTTTACTCCTGAAAAAACTGCCAGCCCGGTTACCTTAATGGGGCTGGGACAAAGTCGCT
>DAOVYB010000089.1 GCA_030635835.1 Gammaproteobacteria bacterium | reverse complement strand
GAAACAGCATTTGTAATTTTACCGAGTCCTATTTTTTTAATGCTGTTGTTTTTAAAACGGCGTATCGCACGTTGAGTACGAAGGTAGAGTTGAAGCTCTTTTTTAAGGACTCCACGCGCTTGAATAAAGAGACTACGATAAATGGTTTCGTGTGACACCTGTTTGTGCTCTTGTTTTGGATAGGTTCTTTTCAGCCAACCTGCAATTTGTTTTGGTGACCAATTAGGCTTTAACTTTGTTGCCACCATATGTTTCAATATGGGGTGACAAGCCAGTTTACATTTTTTCGGGCGATGTGCGCGCTCCCAAGCGGCTTGTTCTGCTTGTGTTGCACGATAATCATCATAACCACCATTACGGTTTATTTCACGACTAATCGTTGAAGGAGAACGATTTAATGTAGATGCAATTTCTCGCAATGATTGTTCAGCGACAAGGCCTCGTGAAATCTCTTCACGTTCAGAAAGGCTCAATGCTAAGTGTGATCGTTTTCGAGGAGCAGGTCGAATACCACCAGTTGGTGATAACTGATTAAAGATCGATGAAGATGGGCGATCAAAAGCACGTCCAATTTCATTAAGTGAATCACCTCGCTTCCAGCGATCCCATATCTTTGCTTTTTGTTTAGGTGAATAGTTAATTCGTGTTCGATAAGCCATAGATTACACTCCATCTTTTTGTTATAAAGATACAGTGTTGCGTTGACCAGTTGAAGTCACAGTCGATAACAGCCAGTGATTAATTTCCAGCCCTGACCAAACCACCCATTCCGGCATTTTCAAAGGTATCATTTAAATAGTTTCGTATACCTTTCGCATCTTCAAGCACTAAGACTTCACTTAATATTTGTCGTGCGCGATCACGGGTGATATTCCGAATGACCCATTTAACACGTGGCAAACTTGATACACTCATACTTAAACTATCGATACCCATTGCAAGTAATAATAAAGCAGCAACCGGATCACCGGCCATTTCACCACAAACACTGACGGGTTTATTATGAATTCGGGCACTTTCGACTACCTGTAATATTGCACGTATCACTGCGGGATGCAGTGAGTCATATAGTGATGCGACACGTGCATTATTCCGATCAACCGCAAGTAAATATTGGGTTAAATCATTAGTACCGATAGAAAGAAAATCTACCCGACGTGCGAGGTTGCCGGCTTGATACACTGCTGACGGTACTTCGATCATGACACCTATTTCCGGCATCACAACCTCTTCACCTTCTTCGAGTAGCTCGCCATAAACCTGATGAATCAAGCCTAATGCTTCATTGAGTTCAGTAATATCACTGATCATCGGTAATAATATTTTTAAATTATTTAGCCCTACACTTGCTCGCACCATAGCGCGAACCTGAACAAGAAAAATTTCCGGATGATCTAATGTAATACGAATACCACGCCAGCCAAGGAAAGGATTATCTTCTTCAATCGGAAAATAGGGTAAAGCTTTATCTCCACCAACATCTAATGTTCGTAAAGTAACCGGTCGGGGATGAAAGCTTTCTAATACCTGACGATAAATCCCGCGTTGTTCTTCTTCACTGGGAAATTTTTGTCTTTCCATAAATGGAAATTCAGTACGATAAAGACCAATGCCTTCTGCGCCACTTTGCAGGCTTGGTGTAATGTCTGATAATAATCCTGAATTTACGAGTAATGAAATTTCTATACCATCTTCAGTTTTAGCAGGAAGATCCCGCAACTCCATTAACTCATCAGATAAAGCGGCTTCTTCATCAATTAAGCGCTGAAATTCTTTAATAATCTTTTTAGATGGAGAAACAAAAACACGACCACTATAACCATCGGCAATAACAGTACGTCCATCAATTTTACCAACAGGTAAATCTGTTGCACCCATTACTGCAGAGATATTCATGGCACGAGCAAGAATTGCAACATGGGATGTACGGGAGCCACGCACTGAAATAACACCCGCTAATTTTTCACTGGGAACTTCGGCAAGCATTGAAGCAGATATATCTTCCCCAACTAAAACCGCATTGTCAGGAAATTCCATTTTATCGTGTGACTTTTCCTGCAGATACATCAAAATACGTCGGCCTAAGTCACGTACATCATCAGCACGTTCACGTAAGTAACTATCTTCCATTTCACGGAAGACTTGTTCATGTTCCTGAATTGTCTGGCGTAACGCGCCTGGTGCCCAGTTTCCTTCACGAATACGATCTCGAGTGACACCCGATATCGCCTGGCTATTGAGCATTAATAAATAAACATCAAATAAAGCACGATCTTCTTCAGGTAAAACATCTTTTAAACGTTCTGATAATTCGGTTATATCCTTAACAACAGCTTTTACTGCTAAATCAAAGGTCTTAACTTCTTTTTCAATTTTAGTGATGTACCGATCAGGAATTGCATCAATATCTGCCGGCGGATACATAACAACCGCGGTCCCCATAGCAACTCCCTGCGCACCGGGTAAACCATGAATAGGTTTAGATTCATGCTGCTTTTCACCTTTTATTTTTTTCTGTTTTAAACCAACGATACCACCACTGGCTTCAGCATGAACTATGGCCGCAGCTAGTTGTGCTGCAACCGTCATTAAAAAAGTTTCATCATCTTCACTAAACTTTTGAATTTCACAACTTTGAATAACCAACACACCTAATACTTTACGGTGATGAATAATCGGCACACCTAAGAAACCATGAAAGGGTTCTTCACTTGCCTCTGGGAAATGCAGGTAACGGGGATTTTTTTCTGCATCAGCAATGTTAATTAATTCAGCACGTTTACCCACTAAACTCACCAGGCCGACTTCATCACTCATTCGAATTTTACCGACAGCTTCTTTATTTAAACCATCGGTTGCCATTAAGACATATTCATTATCATATTCATTCATTAAAAAAACTGAACAAACATCAACATCCATAAAACTTTTAACGCGCACAACAATAATATTCAGCGCTTGCTCTAAATTCTTGGCAAGATTTACTTCCTGAACAATACGTCGCAATACATCAAGCATAAATTTTTATCATCTTTTCATTATTGGAATCATTATGAGACAGCTGTGTTGCACTATTTTTGTCTATAATGTGGTCTTATAGACTTACAATTTCTAAAAAAGAGAAAACAAATTAAGTGTTATTAAGCAATTAACGGTAATAATTCTTTTAGCGCTTCAGAATATACCTTCCGCTTAAAGGAAATTACTGAACGTGGCGGTTCAAACTGATCTACCCAACACCATTGATCAAATTCAGGTTTATCACTTATATCCAGGCAAACATCAGATTCTTTTCCGGTAAAACGCAATATAAACCAGCGCTGTTTCTGGCCAATACAACATGGCATTTGGTGGCGGCGAATAAGGTGTTCCGGGATTTTATAACGCAACCAATCCTGGGTGCAGCCGATTAACTCAACGGATTCTTTGGTTACTCCCACTTCTTCGTGCAGCTCACGATAAACGGCTTGTTCAGCAGATTCAGATTCCCGAATCCCTCCCTGAGGGAACTGCCAGGCATCTTCTCCAATCCGTTTTGCCCAAAATAAGCTCCCATTTACATTCACTAAAATTATGCCTACGTTCGCTCTGTATCCTTCTGTATCAATCACTTAAAAAGCTCTCTTCGTTTATTGCTTTAGATTGTTTCATGTTCACCGCTTCTCAGCAAATCTATTCAAAAATCAACTATTTATCACTAACAATCAATAACTTACATACATTAGCAGTAACTAACATGCCTATAGAGACCGTTTTACGTTAAAATTGCCAATCATCCATTAGAAAAGGCTAAAACTGTGACACTCGCTATTTTTGATTTAGACAACACTTTATTAAACGGAGACAGCGATTACTTGTGGGGCCAGTTTTTAGCTCAACAAGGGCATGTTGATGCCACCTTTTACGAGAAAGAGAATCAGCGTTTTTATGATGAATATGTTGCTGGGACTTTAGATATATTTGAATTTCTTGAATTCAGCCTCGCCCCATTGAGTAAAATGACGATGAGTAAACTCAAGCAGCTACACAATGAGTTTATGAAAAAGCATATATTACCCGCAATTACCTCTAAAAGCCGCGCACTCATTCAGAAACATACCGATAAAAACGATACTTTACTGATTATTACTGCAACCAACCTTTTTATTACCGCCCCTATTGCAGAAGAGTTAGGGATAAACAATATTCTTGCGACTGAACCTGAAATTATTAATAAACGCTATAGCGGTAAAGTCGCTGGTACGCCCTGTTTTAGAGAAGGAAAAGTTGAACGACTGACCAAGTGGCTAAAACAAACAGGAGGTAACCTTGCAGATAGCTGTTTTTATAGTGACTCACATAATGATTTGCCATTATTAGAAATGGTGACAAAACCTGTTGCTGTTGATCCTGATGATACCCTGCGTTCACATGCAGAAATGAAAGGCTGGGATATTATTAGTTTAAGGGATTGAGATATTTTAATACTTGTCTGGAATTATAAAAAACTCCAAGCACTGCAAGAAAATATTTAAGATTTAGTTACACCTTTTAATGTATATAAAACACAATTTAATCTTACATTGAATATATTGATTTAAATATCCTCTTATAGACTTAATCATAAAACCTGAAAAGAGTTGTTATTAATTACATTTAATACTTAATTTAACAGTTTAATATGTAATCTGTTAACTTCAAAAATCACAAACAAAAAAAACGGCATAACCTAAGTTATGCCGTTTTATGTTAATACTCATCAGGGTATCCAGCCCCTGTGAATAGTGTTTCTACACTATATTACGTGGTGCAAATGACATTGAGCGGAACTCATTCTTATACTTGGACTCGCCGATTTTCTTAATCCTGGCGACACCCATCTTATAATTGTAGTTACCGCTGATATTATCAACCACACGTACACTTAATGCATTACTGGGCTGACGCATATCCATCATGTTTGCGTACATCACACCTTTCTTAACAATCGGTGTGACGATTGCTACTGCAGTTACTGCAGCCTTATTGAGCTCAATGTGACCACGTTTTTTCAGTTCAGAGAACTGGAAGTGGTTTTTATGCACACCGATGATAGTGTCTTTAAAGCTAGCGACACGATCAGAGTACATCATCACCTGATCACCCGATTCAATACCACGTTTCTTGGCATCGTCAGGATGAATTTCAACCCAGTTTTCTGGCCAGCGTTGTGTCACATATGGACGTCGTTCCACATCATCAAAACCTGATTGCCAGATTTCATTGATACGGCCATTACTGAACCACAACTCATCACCTTTCGGATTCAACCATTCCCATAAATCAGAGAACAGGCTCCACGGATGCTTCTCCATATTGATCTTGCCGGTTTGCGAATTGAAGTGGGTCATCTTCTTGCCATACCAGTTAGCACCCTCGGTACCATTAGCCAGACCCATCTTGTTTAAGTCTGCCTG
>DAOVYB010000058.1 GCA_030635835.1 Gammaproteobacteria bacterium | reverse complement strand
TAACTTTAATTCTTGAATTAAAAAATAAAAACTGGATATTGTCTTTTGATGAAAATAACTGGGTAACGACAGGCAGCGGAAATATGATGCAGGTTGATAAAGCCGTTATTCATTTTAACCCCCGTTCTGCTGCTCAACTAAGGTTAAATAATGGTTGTGCAGATAACCCTGTTTGTATAGCTTCACCTGCTGATGCACTTTTACATGAGTTACTTCACACCCACAGCATGTTAGTAAAAGGTGAAGAGTTTATTGCACAAGGTGGCATGAATAATGTGCTCTATCCCTATAAACATGAGTATAGTGTTATTGATGCTGAACGTGCGCTTTATGCCACTATGAGTACACAAGATAATATTAAAAGGCCACAACGGCGTGAGCACACAGGCAGAATAGTGAAAGCACGTTGCCCGACCTGTATTAAATAATCTTTATTTTTTCAATTTTAGAATTTAAAAATAATTCACCTGTTATGAAATGGGTGATAATTCGTATTTTTAAAACATTCTCTGGACTATACTTTGCGTATTAATAATTTGTTGTTTTTATAATTCAGGAGCAGAACATGCATCTTCAAAAAAAGGTTTCTTTCATATTACTTTTTCTCTTTTCTTTTATTCATACCGCACAGGCTGGAGATTTTGACTGGCTTGAAAAATTATCAATTGAAGCAAGGGCTGATGGTTCCGGAATTAAAACTAAACTTGCGGCTCGGTTTAATTTAGGTGAAGCAAAAGTCAACGCCGTACTAAGTAATGTGAATGGGGTAGAGGATGCCTATATGGTGATGCGTCTGGGTGAAATGTCGGGGCATGATACTGATTATGTAGTGCAACAATATAAAGAGAATAAAGGTAAAGGTTGGGGGGTGATGGCAAGGCGTCTTGGTATTAAGCCTGGTTCAGGTGAATTTCAGAATCTTAAGCGCGCCCATGCCCGCCATACTTCAGGTGGTGGAGAAAACAACAGCAAGCGAGGAAAGGGAAAGTCTAGAGGAAAGGGAAATAATAAAGGGAAAGGTCAGGGAAGAGGTAAGCATAAATAGCGCTTAATCAGGTATTGGTATAACTGTGATAGCTTAAATTTAAATAGGTAGCCCGGATGAAATGTAATGTAATCCGGGAGTCAATGTGTATGATTCCCCCTGATTTCGTTTCGCTTCATCCGGGCTACAAATATAAAAATTATCTTTCTCTGAATTAATTAACCTGAACTCGGGATAAGAAATGCTCGTCATTCCCGCATGCTTTTAGCGGGAATCCAGTGACTCGAACTCTGGATTCCGGCTAAAATACTGCCGGAATGACGGTGTTTTTTGTATTCAGGCGAGCTAATCAATTTAGGTTTCCTTATCCAGAGTTCAGGTTAATTAAACTGTGTTTTATACGACTTAATCTATTATTTTGATCGTTAAATATTGATAACTGATTTTAGATATTTGTTGATTACGTTTATATAATATACGTTTATAATATTAAAACTATTTCAGCCATTATTTGGGGAAGCTGCTTTGAAAAAATTATTACTTACACTTATTTTTTTAATAATTCCGTCTATTTCTGTTTTTGCAACAGAACGTTCATTCTTGTTAACACTAACGAGTAATTATGTCGTTCGTGGCATTACACAAACCAATGACAAAGCAGCGGTACAGGCTAATTATGAAATTGCTCAAGCTAAAGATACCGGGTTTTATGCGGGATTTTTTGTTTCAAATGTTGCTTTGGGTGCAGAAATAGATGTGTTTGGTGGTTTCAGATTAACGACAGGTAAACAGAACAAGTTTATTATCGATCTAGGTGCTGTTGAGTATATGTACACAGATAATAATTTTGCTCCAATGTCACATGAGTATTATGCCAAGTTGCAGTACGAGCTATCTCACCTGAAATTATATTATGGTGAGAATGAAACCAGCTACCTTGATATGGGTTTAGGTTTTTATACCGTTGCTGATTTAGAATTGCTTTTTCACTTTGGGATTGCATCTGCACCAACGGTTGGTCCACAGGGTAATGATATGAGTGTTACTCTACAAAAGAATTTTGGCAGTACTATTGCTGCTCTTACCTTAACTTATGAAGAGACAACGGCAAATAACAACTCCGAATTATTTGCTTATATTTCATCTGAATTTTAATTAATTATTAAGAATTATTTCCGGGTTTAAAGATGAAGTGTTCCCTGTTTAAGCAGGTGAATTTAGGGTATCTTTAAACCCATGGATATATTAAATACAATTGCTGTTCTCCTTACCTTGTCTGCGGTATTCAGTTATCTAAATTACCGCTTTATAAAACTTCCAACCACTATCGGCATTATGTTGATTTCATTAGTGCTGTCACTTTTGTTATTAATCAGTGGAAAGCTAGGTTTTTATGATGTCTCGTTACAAGTCAGCACGCTGATTAAAGGGATAGATTTTCATACCGCATTGATTAACGGCATGCTGAGTTTTTTATTATTTGCCGGTGCACTTCATATTAATCTCAATGAGTTAAGTAAACAAAAATGGGTGATTTTTATATTAGCAACGGTTGGTGTTGTGATGTCTACCTTTATTATTGGCGGAATGAGCTGGGTCATCCTCAATGCACTAGAGCTTAATGTTAGTTTTATTTATTGCTTATTGTTTGGTGCCTTAATCTCACCGACGGACCCAATTGCCGTAATTGGAATTTTAAAAACAGTGGGCATTCCTAAAAGCCTGGAAATAAAAATTTCCGGTGAATCCTTATTTAATGATGGTGTGGCTGTTGTTGTTTTTCTCGTTTTGCTTGGCATAGCAACCGGCCAGAGTGAAGCCACTGTTTCATCAGTGAGTTTTTTATTTATTCAGGAAGCGATTGGTGGAGCGCTATATGGTTTTGTCATTGGTGGGCTGACTTTTTATATGCTGCGCTCAGTGAATAATTATCAGGTGGAAATTTTATTAACCCTGGCATTAGTGATGGGCGGTTATGCGCTGGCAATGGCTTTGCATATTTCTGGCCCCATCGCGATGGTGGTGGCTGGTTTATTAATTGGTAATCATGGCCGTGTTTTAGCGATGTCGGAAAGTACGCGTGAACATCTGGATACGTTTTGGGAGTTGATTGATGAAATTCTCAATGCTGTTTTATTTTTATTGATTGGTTTGGAAGTCTTAATACTGGTCTATCACACAGAATATTTTCTTGCCGCATTGGCCATTATTCCGGTTGTCTTATTATCACGTTTCATCTCCGTGAGCATACCTATTCAGTTGATGAAAAATATTCGTGATTTTAGCCCCGGCGTAACACGTTTAATGACCTGGGGAGGATTGCGAGGTGGAATTTCTGTCGCACTGGCGCTCTCTTTGCCGCAAGGAGAGGAAAGGGAAGTGATTCTAGCGGTGACTTACGCGGTCGTTATTTTCTCTATTCTTGTTCAGGGCTTAACACTGGGATCGCTGGTAAAACAGGTGCAATTAGAGTCCATGCAAATGTTAGTTAAAAAGCATGTCGATTAAATTAGTTAATAATCTGCGCTGCGTAAATGAAAGTGTGTTCTTACCTTATGCTTTTTTTGGTTCCGTCACTTTGTTCCTTGAACCAACCTACCGCTGTTTTGTAGGTTGGCTTAAACGCAGTGGAGCCAACAATATTGTTCCTTTTAGCAGGGAATTTACAAAAATAGGCTGCAAGCTTGATTTCTGTAATGAGAATCATTATCATTACGGTTCTGTTGTAAGATTATTTGGAGTATTGTATGAAATCAGGTATTTCTTTTTTAGTTCTGTTCAGCCTATTAGTTGGTCAATTTGCGCAGGCTGAGTCACTTGTAGTCTATTCCGGACGTAAAGATAAATTCATTAAACCCGTTGTTGCCGAATTTACCAAAGAGACGGGCATTAAAGTCCTTTTGCATTCAGGCAGTTCAACCTCACTTTTGAATAAACTTAAATTAGAAGGTGATAATTCCACGGCGGATCTTTTTGTCAGTAATGACGCAGGAAATCTTGAGAAAGGTAAGGAAATGAAATTATTCACGCCTGTCTCAGTTGCAACTGCAAATGCTATCCCGCAAAAACTGCGTGCAGCTGATAATAGCTGGATTGGATTATCGGCTCGTGCTCGTGTTTTAGTGAAGAATACCAATGATAAATCGGTTGATTTTGTTTCTTCAGTGTTTGATTTGGCTGACCCGCGTTTAAAAGGCAAGCTGGCGATTACGCACAGTGGTAATGAAAGTTATATCGCAGGTGTAACAGTATATATGGAATCTGTTGGTGACAAAAAAACCCGTGAATGGTTAGCGGGCATGAAAGCAAACGTTGATGGTAAAGTTTTCAATAAACACAGCAAAATAGTTAAAGCTGTGGCGAAGGGTAAACGCAGCGTAGGTTTGGTGAATCACTATTATATTTATCGTTATCTGAAGAAGCATCCAAATGCGCCGATTAAAATTGTATTACCAGATCAGGGTAAAAACGATATTGGTGTTGCATGGAATGTAGCGGGTATAGCCATAAGTAAGTATTCTAAAAACAAAAAAATGGCAGAACGTTTTATTGCATTTGTCACTTCTGAAAAAGGCCAGGCAATGTTTGCAAGCGTGAATAATGAATACCCTGCACGAGAAGGAATTGCTGCCGCTGCTGAAGTACCTAAAGCCGGAAGCTATAAAGTGGCTCCTGTTGCGATGCCTGTATTAGGTCAAAAGCGTAATGTTACGCTGGACTTAATTGAATCAATAGGTATGCCGTAAACCTGCATAAACGACGTCATTGTGACGACTGCACGGATGCAGGAGGTACGAGCCCAAGGATGGGCGAAGGTAGAATAATGCATTAGGGCAGGACGCCCGTAAGTAGAACAACGCAGGAGCAGTTATCGAGGAGCAATTATCGAGAGCAAAGCAGGACGATTCCATGGAAGGAATCGGTAGAGTCGAGTCTGGAACAGAGACCGAGCAGTTGCCGAGGAAGCCCGTAGTAATCCCATAATGAATAGCACTTACATGAAGATTGCTTCGTCATACTTCCTCGCAATGACAGTGATGAATTGCAGGTTGGATTAAGGAGTAACACGACGAATCCAGCAAAAAATATCTTTTGTTGGTTCCGTCATTTCATTCCTTGAATCTACCTACTTTTAATCCGTAGGTTGGCTCAAGCGCAGTGGAGTCAACTTATTTTTTTATTGGTTCTGTCACTCCATTTCCTTGCAATGACAGCGTTCTCTTAATTAAGTTATGGTTTTAAGTTATTATCTCATTATGATATATCGTAATAATAACCCTCGCTATTTTATATTCAGATGAGTACGTCTGTTCTCTCTTTAGAATTTCTGAAAACCCGTGCCCCTTCATTGCGCGGGTTTCTTGCTTTGCTGGTGGTATTACTTGCCGCCGTTCCTTTATTGTTTGTTTTATTCAGTAGTGGCCAGTTATCGCTTGAGCAATGGATAAGTTTGTGGAGCAATCGCTTGCCGGAGCTTCTTTGGAATACATTAAGTCTTGCGGTACTGGTGGCGCTAGGCAGTATGGTATTAGGTGTTTCGGCGGCATGGTGGATCACACGCCGTGATTTTCCCGGACGTCGACTCGCAATATGGTTAATGGTACTACCCTTAACCATTCCTACTTATGTTTTTGCACATATCTATACCATCATGCTGGATGAAGACGGCTGGTTAGGTCAGTTATGGTTAGCTCTGTTTCCACAAACAGCCATCCCTGAAATTTTTAATATTTTTGGTGTCACCCTGGTTTTAGTGCTGGCGGGGTTTTCATATGTGTTTTTGCTGGTGCGTGATGCCTTAAGTCGTTCTCAGCAGGATATTGAAGAAGCGGCACGTATTCATGGTGCCACACCGTGGGAAGTATTTTGGCGAGTTAACTTGCCGATGTTACGTCCTGCAATCGCAGCAGGTATAGCACTGGTGGTTTTACATGTTTTATCAGACTTTGGTGCTGTGAGTATGCTGCGCTATCAAACGTTTACATTAAGCATCTATCTGCAAATGAGCAGCCGTTTTGATTATCAGGCAGCGGCTGGTTTAAGTCTGGTTCTGGTGACGCTGAGTTTAACCTTCATGGTTTTAGAACGTTTTTTCCGCACCCGTCAGCGTTACTACGGCAGTGGCCAGTCAAAAAAAATTACTGCACAAAAGGCGACAACGTTTGAAACCGTAGCGATATGGTTTTGGTTAGGATTAATCGCGATTTTTGCATTTATATTACCACTTGCCTGGATGTTAAGCTGGAGCTGGCAAGCCTGGCAACAAGATTTAATCGATAGAGAATTTTGGGGGTATGTGAGCAACTCCTTAACCGTGAGTGCTTTAGCTGCAACATTAACGGTGATCGCGGCATTACCGGTCGCGCTATATCATGCGCGGGAACGCAGTGCTGTGAGTCAGGGTTTTCTTTATTTATCTAACGTGGGTTTTGTTTTACCGGGGCCGGTTATTGCGCTGGGTATTTTAAGTTTTGTGATCGCGACCATGCCCGCCATTTATGGCGGTATGACCGTACTTGCATTGGCAATGATGGTGCGTTTTTTACCATTATCTATTCAGGCTCAGGAATCCGCTGTTCAGCAACTTACCCCTTCCATTGAACAAGCCGCCCGGAGTTTGGGCGCTAACTGGTATGAGAATTTACGGCGTGTCATCTTACCGATATTAAAAGGCGGCATGATGACGGCATGGATCCTGGTTTTTATTGATACCTTAAAAGAACTTCCTGCAACCCTGCTTTTAAGGCCGACTGGTTTTGACACCCTACCGGTACGAATCTGGATTGAAGCCAGCGAAGAAATGCTGGAACTGGCTGCGCCCGCGTCACTGATGCTGGTAGTGGGGACATTGCCGGTGCTTTGGTTCCTCATGCGCGAAAAGCAAGAGCAATAGATCAAGAGATCTCAACGCAAAGGCGCAGAGACGCAAAGAGCGCAAAGTTAAAACAAGTTAAAAACTGATTAGTTGATATTTAATTTGAGGGATAGATTGAAGCTTTTATGTAAAATGAAGATTATTTTCAAAAAACAATAAGCTTTTTATTTGTAGTGAATACTAACTTACAATAAAAACGATAAATTAAAGTCATTCCATTTTACTAAAAACGTTCTTTCCTTTGCGCTCTTTGCGTCTCTGCGCCTTTGCGTTGAGATTCCTTGATTTTTAAAACCTAAATCACTGGTTTTGTACGGCACTCCCGCGTAAAATACCCTTCTCGATTCAAATCCCAGTGGGAGAGCTTCTCGGAAATTATTCATTTCGAGAACGCCGAAGGCGCAACCCGTCCGGAAACGCTCAGGCAAAAGGACCGCTGGAAAGGAATATTTAGTTAATTCCAAATCGACTCTGGAGAGAGATGAAAGATTTTATTGAGGCCTTCGCACGGATAGCGAGAAGTTAGAGAACAAGGCAAAACCGATGTAAAAGCGGAGTGTACAATTAGTACATGAGCATTTTGAAGAGGTTTTAACGTAGTTATCTAGCTTCGTAGCATTCGTGCGAAGGTCTCAGATTTGACATCCGCCGAAGGGGCTAAGCTCTCAGGTTTCAGGACAGAGGGGCGACACGATATTTATTATATTCGGTGAGTATATAGATATGGTGTCGCCCTTTTTTTTGTCTAACGAAAATTAAAGAGTCATACAGAGATCTTTTATGAATAAACCTATTCCAGTCTTTGATCATTCGAAAGAGCCAAATGGCAGCCGTATGCCGTTATGGATCCGTCAGCCTCTGGCTAAAGACGTTCGTTATTCTGATACCGCACGTGCCGTGCATGAAAATAGTTTACATACAGTTTGTGAAGAAGCGCATTGTCCTAATCGTGGTGAGTGCTGGAGTCATGGTACTGCCACATTTATGTTACTAGGCGATACCTGTACCCGTGCCTGTGGTTTTTGTGCGGTGAAAACGGGTAAACCTGATTGGTTTGATAATGAAGAAGCACAACGTATTGCTGATGCCGTCGTAACGATGGGACTGGATTATGTGGTGTTAACCTCGGTTAATCGTGATGATTTAAAAGATGGTGGTGCCTCAGTGTATGCCGACACCATTGAAGCCCTGCATAAAAATAAACATGACATTGGTCTTGAGTTACTTACCCCCGATTTTAATCGTTGTCAGGATGAAGCGATTGAGATCATTATGACTAAACTCAATCAATCTAAATGTGACGGTCTCGAAACGCAAATGGTTTGGGGGCATAACGTCGAAACAATTCCTGATTTTTATAAAAGAGTACGTAAAGGTTCGAGTTATGAGCGTTCATTAAAAATGCTCGAGTTAGCGGTTGAAC
>DAOVYB010000069.1 GCA_030635835.1 Gammaproteobacteria bacterium | reverse complement strand
TGATTACTGCCTAACTTATTTAAAACTTCGGCAAGTGGTTCAACTAACTCATCATCAAACACACCTAAAAGTTGATTCGGTGCACCGGCTGGATTAGTTAAAGGACCCAGTACATTAAAAATAGTTCTTACCGCCATTTCCTTTCGTGGCCCAATCGCATGTTTCATTGCACTGTGGTGCATAGGCGCAAACATAAAACCCACACCCACTTCATTTATACACTTTGCAACTTGCTCTGCATTAAGATCAAGTTTAACACCTGCCGCTTCTAATAAATCGGCACTACCTGATTTACTCGATACCGAACGATTGCCATGTTTAGCAACCGTACCGCCAGCAGCAGCAACAACAAAAGTACAAGCCGTTGAAATATTAAAGGTATTGGAACCATCACCACCGGTACCAACGATATCAACAATATGATCACCGCTGACTTTTACACCAGTAGCAAGCTCACGCATCACTTTAGCGGCAGAAGCAATTTCATCTACCGTTTCACCTTTCATACGTAAACCTACAAGGAAACCACCTATTTGAGCAGGCGTTGCTTCACCCGTCATAATAATACGCATGACATTATTCATTTCTTCTGCGCTCAAATCCTGGTGCGCTAAAACTGCTTTAATTGCTGATTGCATATCCATACGGTTGCTCCAAAAAATCATAAAACCTAACGCAAAGGCGCAAAGAGCGCTAAGAGACGCAAAGTTTTTTGTTTAATTACTATTTTATTAAATGTTTACTCTTTTCTTACCACAGCGTTGGGCTAAAGCCCAACCTACAAAATCTTTTTTAACTTTGCGTTCCTTTGCGTCTTCGCGCCTTTGCGTTGGATCTTTAATTCTTTGATTTAACTGAATCCAAAAAGTTCTGTAACATCGCATGACCATGCTCAGTTAATATTGATTCAGGATGAAACTGAATACCTTCAATCGGATACTCTTTATGTCGTACCCCCATAATCTCATCCATAATACCACCTTCCTTTTCAGTCCATGCGGTAACTTCAAGATAGTCTGGTAGCGTTTTAACATCTATCACCAGCGAATGATAACGTGTCGCATCTAACGGGCTATACAGATTTTTAAATACGCCTTCACTGTTATGATAGATTTGTGAAACTTTTCCATGCATGATTTTTTTAGCATGGATGATCTTTCCACCAAAAGCCTGCCCGATACTCTGATGCCCCAGGCAAACACCTAAAATCGGAATTTTACCTGCAAAATGCCTGATAGTATCAATTGAAATTCCGGCTTCTTTTGGTGTACAGGGACCCGGTGAAATAACAAGGTATTCTGGTTTTAGCTTTTCAATTTCTTTAATTGTAATTTCATCATTACGGTATACCTGTACATCCACCTTAAGCTCACCAAAATACTGAACCAGGTTATAAGTAAAGGAATCATAATTATCGATCATTAAAAGCATGAAAAAATCCAACGCAAAGGCGCAAAGACGCAGAGAACGCAAAGTTTAAACTTCATAAACCATTCACTATACGTTTTACTCCTGATTTTAAAATAGGTGTATTAAAATTAATTAACAAACCAAGTTTCTTTCCCGTCAATCTTAAATAAGATAATAATTGTGCTTCATGTACAGGTAACAAGTGTTCTACAACTTTTAATTCTAGTACAACACTATTATTGACCACAATGTCCATTCGGTAAGCACAATCAAACTCTAATCCTTTATACTCCGCTTTTATCTGCACTTCTGTCTCATAAGCTATACCCCTTATTCCTAACTCATGCTTCATACACTGATGATACACAGATTCCAGTAAACCAGGCCCCATTGTACGATGTACATCAATTGCAGCACCTATCACAAGTCTCGATATATCATTCTCATTCATATTACCCTCCCTGGTTTTTCCTTAATTTACTTTGCGTTCCTTTGCATCTTTGCGCCTTTGCGTTGAGTCTTTTGACTTTGCTATTTATGTACTTTATCCAGTCCGGCTTCTGCCATGGCAACAGCACGAAAAACCGCGCGTCCTTTATTCATGGTTTCATCCCATTCATTTTTAGGCACTGAATCATAAACAATACCTGCACCGGCTTGTATATGAAGTGTTTTATCTTTTATTACCGCTGTTCTAATAGCAATAGCCGTATCCATATTTCCATGCCATGAGAGATAACCCACTGCACCGGCATAGACACCCCGCTTAACCGGTTCTAATTCATCAATGATTTCCATTGCGCGAATTTTTGGTGCGCCACTCACTGTTCCGGCAGGGAAAGTGGCACGTAACACATCCATTGCGCTTAAACCTTCTTTTAACCTGCCAATCACATTTGAAACTATATGCATAACATGAGAGTAACGCTCAATGAGCATGTTTTCAGTTAATTTCACGCTACCGGTTTTTGCAATTCGACCAACATCGTTACGTCCAAGATCGATTAACATTAAATGTTCAGCGAGTTCTTTTGGATCAGATAATAATTCATATTCAAGCAGCTTATCTTCCCTAGTCGTTTTACCCCGAGGCCGTGTCCCGGCAATGGGTCTTACCGTTACTTCACCTTCTTCTAAGCGGGTCAATATTTCCGGTGAAGAACCGGTAACATGAAAATCTCCAAGATCCAGATAAAACATATAAGGTGAAGGATTTAAACTACGTAAAGCGCGATAAAGATCCAAAGGGCGTGCCGAAAAAGGAATCGATAAACGCTGTGATAACACTATCTGCATAGCATCACCTTCTTTAATGTATTCCTTCGCTTTTAATACAGCAGCTTCAAAACCGTCCTGACTAAAACCAGAAACAAAATCATTTTCTTTAACTTTTACAGGTTTAGATTTTGCAGGGTGACTAATATGGCTATCAAGCTGATTACATAACCAGTCTAATCTCACCTGAGCAGACTCATAACTCTCGGCATCAGCATGAACAATAATATAGAGTTTGCCACTTAAATTATCGTGCACCACCAACTCATCTGAAACCATGAGTAAAATATCCGGCAACTCTAATTGATCCGGATTTGGACAGTTCTCCAATCGTGGTTCTATGTACCTAATAGTGTCATACCCAAAGTAACCAACCAGCCCGCCATTGAACTTTGGCATCCCTTCAATTTCCGGAACCTTATATTCTTTTTGAAATTCTTCAATCCAGTTCAGAGGATCATCAACTGTTAATGTTTCTGACAGTTTTCCATCTTGCAGAATATTCACTTCATAACCGGAAATTCGAATCACTTTTCGTGAAGGTAAACCTATGATGGAGTAACGTCCCCATTTTTCACCACCTTGCACTGATTCAAATAAATAAGAATACGGTCCATCGGCTAATTTAAGATAGGTACTTAACGGGGTATCGAGATCGGCCAGCACTTCCCGCGTGAGCGGGATGCGGTTATAACCTTGCGTGACATACGCGTTGAATTCTTCTTGATTCATTCATTTTGCCTAATAATAAAAAATATACAATAAATACGCCGACGAGAAATAGACCGGCAACAACTCTCAACTATTACTTAAGTTGCGCCATCGCTTGAGTATTTGTTGTTTTCTATTCATCATTAAGTCAGTTCTTATTGTAATTATGCTGCTGCAGAATCACCTAATATATCAGATAATTCGGCCATTGAATCAATCACGGCATCTGGATTTGCGGTATTAATATCTACCCCGTGATTATAACCATAACTCATGCAAACAATCTGGAATCCGGCTGCACGAGAGGCTTTTACATCACTAATAGAGTCACCGAGCATCATCGCGTTTTCAGGTTTCACGCCCAATTTTTCTGCCGAATGTAGCAATGGCAGTGGATCAGGTTTTTTCTTCTCTAAAGTATCGCCACAAACAATAATTTCAAAATCATCATGAATACCCAGTTCCTTGAGTATTGGCAAAGTAAATTGAGAATCTTTATTCGTTACACAACCCAGTTTATAACCTTCTGCTTTCATGTAAGCCAAACCTTCTTTTACACCCGGATATAAACAGCTGCGTTTGCAGGTATTTTCTGCATAAAGCTCAAGAAAAATAGGATAAGCTTTTTCAAATAAAGCATCATCCGGCTCACCATCAAGCTGACCAATTAAAGCACGGCGTGTTAAACGCTCAACACCGTTACCGACCCAGTCACGGACTTTTTCTTCACCATGAACAGGCATATCGAGTTGCTTCATCATTTCATCAACGCAATAAGCAAGATCCGGCACACTGTCGACCAGTGTGCCATCTACGTCAATTAATATCATTTCTGGTTTTTTCTTAATCATATATATTATCAAAATCTAACGCGAAGGCGCGAAGGCGCAAAGAACGCAAAGGAATTTCTTGTCATGGCAATGGAATGACTGCGACAATCTACAGAAAAATGTTATCCAGCATAAGATTGCCGAGCTTTACTCGCAATGACATTAATTATTTTCTTTGCGTTCTCTGCGCCTTTGCGTCTCCGCGTTGAGGTCTTTATTTCCTTTTATTTCACTTTCGCCAGTTCATCACGGAATTGTTTAATTACCGTGTTATAAACGTCAGCATCTTTATCATTCTTCGCATTAAATAATGCAGAACCGGCTACAAACATATCTGCACCTGCTTCTGCGATTTCTTTAATGTTATCGACTTTTACGCCACCATCAATTTCCAGCGTGATGTCATAACCACTTTCATCAATCATTTTGCGCGCTTCGCGTAATTTAACCAATGTTTCAGGAATGAAGCTTTGACCACCAAAACCCGGGTTCACTGACATTAATAAAATGATATCTACTTTGTCCATGACATGCTTAAGAATAGATAATGGAGTCGCTGGATTAAATACTAAACCTGATTTACAGCCACCTTCACGAATCATTTGTAATGTACGATCGATGTGTTCAGACGCTTCAGGGTGGAAAGTGATGTAGCTTGCGCCAGCATCAATAAAATCTGGAATAATGCGATCAACAGGTTTAACCATTAAATGCACATCAATATCGGCTGTCACGCCATGTTTACGCAAAGCATCACAAACCAGAGGACCGATGGTCAGATTTGGCACATAGTGGTTATCCATTACGTCAAAATGAACAACATCCGCACCTGATTTGATAATGTTATCCACTTCCTGACCCAAACGCGCAAAATCTGCGGATAAAATCGAAGGTGCTATTTTAAAGTCTGCCATGTTGTGTTGCCTCTTGTTTTCTTCAGCGTTAAAACGCCAAACACGAATATTTTGCCCAAAATTTGAAATATTTGAACCTGTAAATAATTTGAAGCGCTGACTTTACCCGATCACAAAGGATTTTTCAGCCTTTTGCTTCATTGAATAGATGCTTATACTCTAAATATATTGTAATTGGAGAGCCACAATGAAGTTTAATGCCTGTTATAAAACCTTATTATTTATCGGATTTTGCCTGTCACTGGGGCCAAGTTATGCCTCGGATACCGCAAAAGAAAAACGCTGGGCTGACCAGGTCGTTGACAGCATTATGGTGGGGGATGCGGAATGGTTAAAGGTTGGAAAAAGTAAAATTCTTTCTATTTATACTGAAAATACCACTGAAAAAGCCATTGGCGGTGCCATTGTTTTACATGGTAGTGGTGTTCACCCTAACTGGGATCAGGTTGTTCGCCCGCTTCGCAGCCAATTACCTGACTATGGCTGGTCAACTCTGTCACTGCAATTACCGGTATTAGATAACAAAGCAGAATATAAGGACTATATCCCGCTATTTAAAGAAGTTTCCCCGCGTATTAAAGCTGGCGTTGAATTTCTAAAGGGCAAAGGTATTCAAAATATTGTTATTGTTGCTCATAGTTTAGGTTCATCGATGGCAGCACATTACATGGCGACAAAACCCAACCCCAGTATTCGCGCATTTGTTGCAATTGGTGTGTCAGGCGAAATGCATAAAGATAATAAAGTTGGGTACCTTAGCTCGTTAAAAACAATTAAAGTTCCCGTGCTTGATATTTTTGGCAGTAATGATCTTGAACAAGTATTAAAAAGTGAAAAGTCAAAACGAAACACCGCACGTAAAGCAGGACATAAAAAATATACTCAGGTTAAAATCACGGGCGCGAATCACTTTTTTGATAACAAAGACGATGTACTTGTTAAACGTGTACGGGGTTGGCTGAAAAAAAATGCTGCCGGTACAGAAGTTAAAATTAAATAATTAAGGAAACAATAATGACACTTAATACTTTTTCATTAGTACTACATGTACTCTCCGCCGTAGTATGGGTTGGCGGAATGTTATTCGCCCATATGTTTTTACGCCCGGTTGTCGCTGCACAACTTGAACCTGCAATACGTTTACCTCTCTGGGTGGGTATATTTAAACGGTTTTTTCCGATGGTTTGGCTGGCTGTTCTTTTTTTACCTTTAACCGGTTACCTGTTGATTGTTAATATATGGGGCAACATGGCTCATACACCAATATACATCCATGTCATGACTGGATTTGGCATAATGATGATATTAATTTTTTTACACGTTTACTTTGCACCATTCAAACGTCTTAAAGAAGCCGTAATAAAACAAGACTGGCCGGAAGGTGGAAGAAACCTGAATATAATCCGTAAAATGGTTGGAATTAATACTGTGATTGGTTTTATAACTATTATCATCGCCGCTGGCGGAAGAATGTCTTTTTAAAAAATTACTTACAGGTACCGAAATCACTCTTCTTTGATATCATCGATTGTTTTATAAAATATTTTATAAAACAAACGCCTTAACTTTGAAGGCTTAGTGACTACGGTACCTTTTACAAAAAATTCCGCATTGCGTAATACCAATCATTTAAGAGTTTTGTTTTATCCCCCCTCCCTATGGGAGGGGGCTAGGGGGGACGAGCCCATGGATGGGCGAAGGTAGAACAATGCATTAGGGCAGGACGCCCGTAAGTAGAATAACGCAGGAGCAGTTATCGAGGAGCAATTGTCGAGGGGATCAATATATCACCCCACCCTAACCCTCCCCTTGATGGGGAGGGAACTGATATTTTTAATTTTATATCCTTAACTTAACAGCACTACCGCATTGCGGGCTTTTTGTTATTTAAATTATTTATTTTCCATATAAAGTTTTTCAAAGTTATTCTTTGATACAGGCTCAGAATAAAGAAAACCCTGAAAAACCTTGCAACCATGTTTAATTAAAAAGTTTTTCTGTTCTTCAGTTTCAACACCTTCTGCAACAACGCTAAGATTAAATATTTTAGCAATATTTAAAATAGTCTCTACCATTTCCTCAGCATTTTTATATTGTGAGAGATCATTAATAAAATGGCGATCTATTTTGATTTCATCAATAGGAAGTTTTCTAATATAACTTAATGAACTATAACCTGTTCCAAAATCATCCATTGAAAAATTAATTCCCAGTTGTTTAACTTCATTGATAATATCAACAATATTGCTGCCTTCCGCAACAATACTTTCGGTAATTTCAAAAACAACTTTTTTAATTGTATTTTCA
>DAOVYB010000006.1 GCA_030635835.1 Gammaproteobacteria bacterium | reverse complement strand
CGGGGGAAATATTTTTATTTATTTTCCCCCGTGTTCTCGGTAATTGCTCCTGCATTACTCTACCTTCTACATCCATGTAGTCGCCCGTGGTTTATTTAAAATTATAAGAAATTAAATAAAGAAATATCCTGAACGCGGGTAAAGGCTTTTTGTGATGCTTCAAGCCCGGTTAATTCAAGATTTAAACGACTTACCGCTTCAGCAAAATCCAAATCTTCAATATTCGAAAGGATTTCACGAATTTGTAAGCGATAAGCATCATTAATTGTTTCCTGATTATCTAAGGCATTTAAACGGGCACCAATATTTCCACGTACTACTAGAATATTATTTAAAGACTGATTTAAATCGGCCAAAGAACGATTGACTGAATTATGAAAACTAATTTTATCATTTGCTTCGGGGTTTTTAGATTTTAATGCACGAATTAAATTTTCCAGCGTAGTAAAGATATCCTGGTTTTGACTGGGACGAGTAATAAAATAATCGCCATCTTCAGGAGTACCTTTAATCGAAGTATGTACACCATTAAAGGTAATTTCTTTTCCTGATTGAAAAGGTATACCGGCAGATAATATTTCCCCCTTAGAATCAACAACACTGTATGTTAGAGGAATATTGTCAGAATTGTTTTTATCCGCATAAGCAGGGAAACTTTGATCAAAAATAATGGCATAGGTATCCGCAATATAATTTCCTGAAGCACGTCCAGGATCAATCATACCTGTTCCTTTATTTTCATTACCGTCTAAGGTGCTAAAAATGTTATTACCATTTTTTATTTCAAGAAAAACTTTAGAACCAGGATCATCTACAGCAATACGACGGTTATGACTAATTTGTATTTCTCTATGACTTTCGTCACCATTATATTCAAAGCCACCCGCTTCATTTCGTGAAAAAGGTTTAAATCGACTTAAACCACCAGAATATAAATATTCATTATTGCTATCTGTTGTATTTGCCAGATTTAACAAAGCATCCTGTATTTGTTCAACTTCAGCTGCAATAAATGAACGTGTACTATCATTTTGTGAATCATTATTTGCCTGTATTGCTAATTCTTTCACACGATGAATGGATTCAACAACATGAGTTAAGACACCTTCTGATAAAGATATACGTGCACGTGCTGCATCAACATTTGATTGATGTTGATTAATAGCAGACAGTGTATCGTTAAGATTAACAACACGTGAAGCCGCAACAGGATCTTCAGATGGTTTAAATATCTTTTTCCCTGTCGCAACCTGTTGCTGGGTGCGACTTAATGTTTCATGCTGCTTCAGCATGGCACTAAGCGCACTTTGTTGCATTTGCGTGGATGATATTCTTGTCATTATCGCCTCAGTACACCGATCAAGGTATCAAACATTTCACTAGCCGCACCTATTACTTTGGCATTAGCCTGATAGTATTGCTGATACTTAACAAGATCAGCAGCTTCTTCATCCAGATTCACACCTGACACGGCTTCTCTTTGTGCTTTTGCTTGTGCATATAAAATCCCCTGAGCTTCACGGTTAACATCAAGTTCATGTGTTTTACTACCAACGCGGCTAACTAACTGGCTATACACTTCATTATAGTTTGAAGTGCCATTTTCTAATGTTGCCTTGCTTTGCAAATCACCTAATTCAAGTGCATTAATGTTATTACCTACTGCATCAGTATTAAATTCAATAACAAATACATCTCCTGCTTTAGCTCTGCCTGACAACTGCACGTTATATCCGGTATCCATACCCCCTGGTGTAGGAAATAAATTTACTCCCATTTCAGGATCATAAAATATACCTGTTTCAAGTTGCGCAGCAGGCAAGGCATCATTCTCAGTTCCAGGATCAGAAAGAGATTTTATAGATGAGGATCTTGAAGAAGGAATTGCCGCAATCGCAGGGGTAGCAGGCGAACCAATTTCTCCTGCTATCCCGGATGTTGCAGGAATTGCTTTATTTTGATCATTTAACTGCTGGGCCTGAACAACCTTTCCTTTGTCATCAAGTAACTCAAAATGATTTTCATCGATAAATCGAACAGTAATTGTTGGCGACAAGCTGCCATTAAGTGTTGTGAAACCTGGCGCATTAATATTTTCAATATTATGAAGAGAGGCTTCTACATCACCCATATTATGGACAGAGGTTCGAACCCTGACAGGAGCAGCTGCAGCAATATCATTTGCTCTTTCAATTTCAACAGAAAATTCCCGGGCAGCAGCACGGGTAGGACGAATCACATAGCTGTCGCCATTTTCTATCTTTGTGCCTCTTTCTAATTCAATAGTAAAACCTTCGCTCACAACATGTTGAGGTATTGAATTGAATTTACCAACAATAGTGTCATCTTTATTTCTAATTAAAGTATAAAGCCCATTATTATAATTAAGTTCATAATCACTAACGGTTAAATTATCTGTATTTGTTATTGTTGTTTTAAGCGCATAATCACCAACATTATTGTTACTTGGTAAAGTTAATGGCGTTGATCGGTCTATGGCTTTAAAAAAGTCACCACCTAATTTATTTTCCAGTGTCATACCTTTATGGTGTTGATCATTAAACGTTTTAGAAACGCCAATCGCAATACGACCCAGTTCATTCTGAGAAGCTCCCAGCATCTTTTCGCGAAATTCAATCAAGCCACCAATAGAACCACCTTTCATAAACTGAGTTATAATTGAATCTGTACCCAGATTTTTGTATACAACTTCTAATTCTGATGGATCATGTTGATTAGCTTTTAAATCCAGTTCGGCAGATCTTTTTCCTACAACTAATGTTTGACCATTTCCGATAAATATATTTAACGCACCATCTTCCTGCTCATTTGTTCTTACAACAATTTTTTCTGACAATTGATGCAGTAAGCGTTCACGCTGATCAAGTAAGTCACTCGGCTCTCCCTGAGTCACTTCTTTGGCTAAAACAACTTTCCAGTTAACATCTGCTATGGCTTTAGCCAGGTTATTAACATCATTAATGTGACTTTTTAATGTTTCATTAGTCCCTTTACGCAGACTTTCAAAACGCGTATCCAAATATGAAAATCTTTCACTTAATGCGTTTGCTTCTCCAATCAGTACCTGGCGTGAAGCTTGCGAGGAAGGATCATTTGCAACATTATTAATTGCATTAAAAAATGAATGTAAGGTTGGAGCTAAACCTGCATTTGGATCTGCCAGCATATTATCTATCTGACTGGTAAAGTCATGATTGGTTTGTAAGCCACTGGCAATAGATGCATTAGTACGCATTTCAGCTGAAACAAACTCATCATGAATACGTTTAACATTATTTATTTTTACACCTGTGCCTAAAGCTCCAACACCCGTTAATTGCGGCGGACGAGTATCTACCTCAACACGTTGACGTGAAAATCCTTCAGTATTTGCATTGGCGATATTATGGCTTGCTGTTGTTAATGCTCGCTCAGCAGTCAGCGTTCCTGATAAACCAATTGATAAAATATCTGAGCCAGCCATTAGCTTACCTGCTCACTATCAGTTGATATTGCAGGCGAAGACTGCGCTGCATGTACTTGCATCGAATCGCGATTAAGAATATTCAGGATTTTATCCGCATAATCCGGATCGGTTGCATAACCCGCTTTGTGTAAATCTTTAATAAACGACTGATCATTTCCTTTATTATGTAATACATTGCCGTAGCGATTATTCGTCCTGAGAAAATTAACATAATCATCAAAACTGTCAGCATAAGAATCATAGGCCCTAAAAGAAGCTTTCTCATGTTTTGCAAAACCATTGTCATACTCCAGAGTTGATTTAGTTACTTGTTCACCATCCCAACGCTTATCTGCTTTGATATTAAATAAATTAAAACTACTCGTTCCATCTTTATGGCGAGTTACCGCTTTACCCCAGCCTGTTTCCAGAGCAGCCTGCGAGACAAGTACTAATGGAGAAACACCAAGCTCACTTGCTGCTTTCTCAGCATAGGGCAAGACATATTGCACGAATTCTTCTGCAGTATTAAATTGTGTTTTATCAGAAAGAGGCTTAATTTCCGCTAATTCAAATTTTGACAACGGCCTGACTATAGTTTGATCAATCCGGTTCATCCGTTGTACTGAAAGCGGCAACACCTTGCCGCGACTTACCCGGTTATCTTGTTGCATTTGTAAACCGTCAGAGTCATCTTTATTTAGCGAGGGTTTGTTTCTACTTAACTGCCTGACTAACGCATCAGCTATACCGATACCTTTACTATTCGCCATATCCAAAGCAACCTGTTTATCAAACATATCCCGATAAAGCTTTGACTGATCACTATCAAATATTTCGTCACCCAAACTGGCATCACGCATGCTTTTCATCATCATCTGAATGAAAATACCTTCAAATTGCTTAGCAACCTTCTTTAAAGACGCCTGCGGATCAACACGCGCTTGCGCACGCAAAGTGTTGAGTTCGCTAAAATCTGTATATGTCGGTGTCATTGTGGCGCTTTGCATAGTCCTGCCTCAGTTATTCACTTAAATACTATGCAGAAACCGTGCCGCTTTTTATCTTAGAAAATCAAATGATTTCAACGCAAAGACGCAGAGGCGCAAAGAGCGCGGAGAAAAATCAAAATATAAAAAACCACTATAAAAATATAATTAATTTAACATTTATAAATAAACACTGGTTTTTCTTATCTTTCTCCTTTGCGTTCTTTGCGTTCTTTGCGCCTCTGCGTCTTTGCGTTGGATTTTTAATTAAATAACTATTAACTCAGCATGCAGCGCACCGGCTTCTTTTAGGGCTTCGAGTATTGCAACTAAGTCTCCTGGTGCTGCTCCGACTTTGTTTACCGCTTCTACAATTTGATCCAGTGACACACCCGGATTGAATTTAAACATGCGGTTATTTTCCTGTTTAACCTGCAGATCAGAACCTGGTACAACAACAGTTTGTCCTTGCGATAATCCTGTTGGCTGGCTTACTTCAAGATTTTCTGTAATTGTCACAATTAAGTTGCCATGAGATACCGCTGCAGGTAACACCTGTACATGTTGTCCTATAACAACAGTTCCGGTTCTGGAATTTATGATTATCCGTGCTGCTGCTTCAGCAGCTTTGAGTTTCAGGTTTTCCAGTAATGATATAAATGCGACACGTTGCGATGAGTCTGCGGGCGCACTAACAACAATAGATGCCGCATCTCGTGCATATGAAGTTCCAGGCCCAACAGTATTGTTAATCACCTGCACTAAACGATTAGCTGTAGTAAAGTCAGGTTGATTTAAATTTAAAACTACTTCACGATTCAAACCAAACGGCGTATCAATACTGCGTTCTACAATTGCACCGTTGAGTATACGTCCTACACTTGGCACATTAACAGTAATACGTGAACCATCGCCGCCTTCTGCACCAAAGCCACTAACAACAACACTACCTTGTGCAATGGCATAAATATTATTATCAGCACCTTTCAATGGCGTCATTAATAAACTCCCACCACGTAAACTTTTAGCACTACCTACTGAAGATAATGTTACGTCGATCTTCATACCCGCTTTTGAAAATGGTGGTAGCTCTGCATGCAATACAACTGCTGCAACATTCTTAGCCTGTAAATTCACGCCTGCCGGAATATTAATACCTAAGCGCGACATCATGCTTCGTAAGCTTTGAGTAGTAACTTCTCCAGAACCATCACCAGTTCCATTTAAACCAACAACCAGGCCATAACCTACCAGTTGATTACTACGTACACCTTCAACCCGCGTTAAATCCTTTACACGATCAGCATTTGCTGTTCCCCAGCTAATACTTAACAATAAAATTAAACCTGCAAAAACGGTAAAACTTAAATCTTTTCCAGATAACATAATTAGCTCCCGTTATACCTGTTTAATAAGGCCATGCCTGACTTTGAAAGAACTTGCCCAACGCACCCATTTTATTTGCGGCAGATAGAACACCCTTACCACCGTATGCCATGTGCACATTAGCAACTCGTGTGGATTTAATCGTATTGTTCTGTTCAATATCTTGCGGACGAACAATTCCAACAAAACGGACATATTCATCAGACTGATTCAACATCATCATTTTCTCGCCACGTACAATCAGATTACGGTTAGGTAAAACTTCAGCAACTGTGACTGAAATTTCGCCCTTAAAATTACTATTCATTGCGCTGGTTCCCTGCCCATTAAACTCGCGTTCACCACTAAATTTATTTTTAAGAATCTCTACACCTTTATTTGTTACTTCCTGTCCGGCTAAAGTTGGAGTCGGTAAATCCACGCTGTTATCTTTCGAGCTATTCGTACTTGAAGTTGCACTCGCATTCGTACTTTCAGTTAGCACGATCGTTAACACATCACCAATATATTTTGCAGTGGTATCTTCAAATAACCCTACTCGCATACCTTGCTGGTAGATAGCACCATTATCTTTACGCTGAATAACTACTCTTGACTGTTTCTTTGGTTTAAAAGTATTTGGATCATTTTTAATTTTAAGCGGCTTTAAACAGCCAGATAACAATACTGAAAAGCTGATAACGGATATAATTATTTTATAATTCATCATTTTATTTTCAAACTCACCAGTTTATGTTTAAAGATTATTATTCACGTATTGCAACATTTGATCAGCGGTTGATATCGCTTTTGAATTCATTTCATAAGCGCGTTGTGTTTCAATCATATTCACCAGCTCTTCAACAACATTAACATTTGAACTTTCAATTGAACCCTGAATTAATGAACCTAAATTATTGGTGTCAGGACTACCCACAATTGGTGCACCACTGGCACCGGTTTCAACATAAAGATTTCCACCAATTGACTGTAATCCTGCCGGGTTAACAAAGTCGGCAAGTTGAATGGCACCAACCTGAGCTGGTGCTGGATTACCAGGTTGTGTAACTGAAACAATACCATCGGTACCAATCGTTATACTCAGAGAGTTTTCAGGAATAACAATATCAGGTTGTACCCGATAACCTGAGGCATTCACAAGTTGACCCGTTGAATTAACCTGGAACTCACCGTTACGGGTATAAGCTATGTCGCCATTAGGTTTTAATATCTGGAAAAAACCTTTACCCTGAATTGCACTATCAAAGGTATTATTTGTTTGAATTAAATTACCCTGAGTATGCAATTTTTGCGTTGCAACAGTTCGTACACCGGTACCTAAACTTAAACCAGTTGGGAGTTCTGTTTCCTGGCTACTTTGACCGCCTGCCTGACGCAGGTTTTGGTACAAAAGATCTTCAAAAACAGCACGAGCACGTTTATAACCAGTTGTATTTACGTTCGCCAGATTATTACTGACAACAGACAATCTATTCTGCTGTGCTTCTAATCCTGTCTTTGCAACCCATAAAGCCTGACTCATTTTTAATTCTCCGGAATTAACGTTCGTATTTCATTTACAATATAAAATGCATTTTATATGCCAAAGATGATTAACCTAACTTCATCATTTGAGCAGCCTGCGCATTGTTTTGTTCGGCAGTTTTGAGCATCTTGACTTGCATTTCAAACTGTCTGGCTAATTCAATCATAGTAACCAAAGCATCAGCAGCATTAACATTACTTGTTTCAATGGTGCCCGAAACAACAGAAACATCTTCACTCGCTTCAGCCGCCTCGCCACTTTTTAAAACAAACAATCCATTCTCATTTCGTTTAAGTTCTTTGGCATCCGGATTGACTAATTTAAGTCGATCAATAACAGTTGAACCACCACCTTCACCAACCTGGGTAATGCTGATTGTTCCATCTTTGCCAATATCCACTTTTGCCGATTCAGGAATAATAATTGGACCACCTTCACCTAATACAATGTGGCCTGCCCCGGTATGTAAAACACCCGCATTATCAGTTCTTAAATCACCAGCACGGGTATAGGCTTCATTACCATCCGCTGACTGAACAGAAAGAAAACCTTCGCCTGCAATGGCAATATCAAGATCACGTCCGGTTGTACTCATTGCACCTTGTTTAAAATCAATACCTGGTTTTTCAGTCATTGAATAAACGCGTGTAGGATGTCCACTTCCACCAAATAAAGGCATACTTCTCGCAGCAGCTAAATCTGCACGAAAACCTGTAGTACTAATATTTGCCAGGTTATTAGAGTTAATTGCCTGAGCCAGCATATTTTGCTTAGCACCTGACATTGCGACATACAACATACGATCCATTTTCTTATCCTGCTTTAAATATTAACTTAACGAATATTAATAACGGTTTGTGTAACCGCATCTGCCGTAGAAATAACCTGTGCGTTTGCCTGGAAATTTCGCTGTGCGGTAATCATATTCACCAGTTGTCCGGTAAGATCCACATTTGATCCTTCCAGTGCGCCTGATTGAATAAGGCCTAAACTACCTGCACCCGGTGTACCAATAAGTGCAGGACCAGAATCAAAACTTTCTGACCAGTTGGTTTCACCTAATTGGCGCAAGCCATTCGGGTTAGAGAAATTAGCCAAAGTCACTTGTCCTAATGTTCTATTTTGACCATTAGTGAAACGAGCACGAACTACACCCGTGTCATCAATATCAATACCAGTTAAGCGACCCGAGGTATAACCATTTTGTTTAATACTATTAACGGTGAAGCTACCACCAAACTGTGTTACAGGAATTGCACCCTGTAAATCCATGGTTAACTGTAAAGGCTCAGCACCACTACCTGTATCAATCGCAGGGAAAGGAATTTTTCCTGGGGGTACTGCAATTCCATTAATATGAGACAAAGAACCTGAACCGTCGAAAGAAACTTTATCCGGGTTAAATGAACCAGTTGCAGGATCCGCAGGTCCTCTTAAATGTTCTCCATTGACGAAAGTATGTAATTCCCATTGATTTGGAACTGGCGTTTTAACGTAATACATACTGGCAAGAGCCGGAGTACCTAATGAATCATAAACAGTTAATGATGTTGAATGGGTAAATGACGAAGGTCGTTCCGGGTCAAACGGATAAGTGTTTGGTGGTGTTGATGAACTGTCTAAATTAACGGCCACTTCTACAAGATTTGTAGAACTTGGTGGGATATTTGAAGAATCTAAACGTAATGGTCCTGATGCCCCTGTTATAGCACCACTATCATCAGCCACATTAACTATCATTTTTTGATCGTTACTATTTACAATATAACCGTCACGATCAGCCTGAAACTGACCGGCACGCGAATAAACCCTTGAACCATTTTCTTCTAAAATAAAGAAGCCCTGGCCATTAATTGCCATATCAAGTTTACTATCTGTAAAACCAACATTACCCTGAGTAAATAATTGATCAACTGATGCTAAACGAACACCAGCACCAATTGAATTTGCAGCACTACCTGAACTTGATGCTGCATAAACATCAGCAAAGTTAGCGCGCGATTGTTTAAAACCTGTGGTGCTTGCATTTGATACATTGTTACCAATAATGCGTAACTCCTGTGCTGCTGCATTAATACCACTTAAAGCTGAACGGAATGGCATGGTTATTCTCCTCTTTTCAAATTTACTTCTACTGAATATGTAACTACAGGATTTCTTTTACATCAGCTAAACCAGCTGAACCTGCATTAGCCAGAGATAACGAAACCCCCTGACCACCTGAACCTAATGAAACACTTTGTACTGTGTCGCTAATTAATGTTTGTAATGATTCCTGTTTTCCATCAACCATCCCGGTAGCATGAATTGAATAATTACCAGACATGGCTTTTTTGTCACCAGCTAACAATCCATCCCAGCTAAAGTGCGCTACACCTGCAGGCTTGCTGCCTAAGTTAAATTCTTTAACTAAAGCACCCTTATCATCCACTATGCTAACTTTTAGTTCAGAAACATTATTTTGTAATTCAACTGCAGCTTTCATTGGAGTTCCTTCTGAAAAAGTACTGCTTGAACCTGGAATTAATACTTTACGACCCACCATGCTCGAAGCCTGCAAGGCCTGACTTGATTGCAATGAAGTCGCCAAACTATTAAATGAATCTTTAATTTCTTTTAAACCCGAAACCGTACTGAATTGAGCCATATCACTTAAGAAATCACCATTTTCCATCGGCTTCATAGGATCCTGATGATTCATTTGTGTGGTCATTAATTTAATAAAATCTTCCTGACCCAACTTTTGACTCTTCATCGCCTCTTTAGGTTTTGCCAAACCAAGGTTTTCAAGTACTTGCATGTTGGGTTTGTTTACGCTGTCCATTTTAAGACTCCTGATTATTCTTTATGGTCGACTTTACTGACCAAGTGATAATGTACGCATTAACATTTGTTTTGCGGTATTCATTACTTCAACATTTGTTTGATAAGAACGAGATGCTGAGATCATATTTGCCATTTCTTCAATGACGTTAACATTAGGCATATAGACATACCCCTCTTCATCAGCCAAAGGATGTCCGGGATTATACTCAGCACGTGAAGGATCCTGTTTTTCAACAATACCCAGTACTTGTACACCGACACTGCCATTATCATCTTCAAATTCATTACTTAGCATCGTGGCAAATACCGGTTGGCGTGCTTTATACGTTTCGTTAGTACTACTACTTGCACTATTCGCATTTGCCAGATTACTCGACGTTGTATTTAAACGTAGTGTTTGGGCATTTAATGCAGAACCGGCAACATCAAAAATATTAAATAAAGACATTCTTATTCACCTCTGATTGCAGATAACATGTCATTAACCCGACCCGACATAATTCGTAAGGTCATGAGATAACGCATAGAATTATCAGTAAACTCTGCCATTTCAACATGTGGTTCAACAGTATTTCCATCGAGCGAAGACTGCATAGGTTGGCGATATAGTTCTTCAGCCCCCATAAAAAAACCTTTAGGCTGGATATGTCCGGTTTGTGTAGATTTTAATGGCACATTCAAATTGCCATTTGATGCAGATTTAAGCACTGATTTGAAGTCGATATCCTTAGCTTTATAACCAGGGGTATCTGAGTTTGCGAGATTTTGAGAGAGTAGCTGCGCACGGTGCCCCTGCAACTGCATTGCATTCTCGTGAACTCCAAACATATTGTTGATACTGATTGTCATTTTACTCATACCTCATTTGTCTAGTGAGGTAATTGCAACTGTCATGCCAAACTATTTAAACAATGGATATCAACGAGTTAACTTGATTTTGAATGAAAAAAATAAATGAGATAGCGGCAAGATCAGACCTTGCCGGCAAGATAGTTGCCGTAGGTAAAGGTAAAGGTCAAAAGATCTCAACGCAAAGGCGCAAAGACGCAAAGAAAAAGAAAAAGAAAAAGAAAAAAAGGTTTGATAAGTTATAGGCTGTTTGTCTATAGAAGGTTTTGCTTAAAGATTTTTCTCTGCGTTCCTTTGCGTTTTTGCGCCTTTGCGTTAAAAGTCTTTTGAACTTCAAATTACAGGGATATTTGCCTATAGAAGGTTTTGCTTAAAGATTTTTCTCTGCGTTCCTTTGCGTCTTTGCGCCTTTGCGTTGAAATTCTTTTGTCTTTTGACTTTTGACCTTAAGGTTTTAATCGTTTAATCGGTAAACCACACCATCAGGATAACGTACCATTGAATAAACTTTTGTATAACTTGTAGGTGATTCGGAACCGCCTAAAATAAGTGTTCCACCAGGTTTTAGTACTTTAGCCATACGTTCAAGAATATCTTTTTTCATTTCTGCAGAAAAATAAATTAAAACATTACGACAGAAAATAATATCGAAACGTCCTAATAACGAATAGTTATTTAATAAATTTAACTCAGTAAACCGGGTACGTTGCATGATATTATTATTTATAGTCCATTCATCATTTTTATGAGTAAAGAATTTGTCTCGCCGTTCTTGTGACAATCCTCGAACTACACTCAATTCATCATAACGACCCTGTTTTGCTTTATTAACAACTGTTTGTGATATATCTGTACCAACTATTTCAACATTAGACGTAAGCATACCCGGATTTGTTAACTGAAATTCACTTGTGGACATACTTATAGAATAAGCTTCTTGTCCAGTTGAACTTGCAGCTGACCATATTCTTACTGGACTGTTATTTTTAGCTAACTCCGGAAAGAGATCTTGTTTTAAAATTTTAAATGGATAAACATCTCGAAACCACATGGTTTCATTAGTTGTCATAGCATCAATGACTTTCTCGCGTAACTGACGATTATTCCCTTTAACCAGCGTTGACATCATGTCAGAAAGAGAAGAAAAAGAAAATTCTTCAGTTACCCGTTTTAAGCGACTGGTAACCAGGTAATGTTTATTTTCACCTAATACAATACCACACGCATCTTCAAGATAATGCCTGAAAGTATTGTATTCATTAGTTGCTATAGGAGATTGATCCACAGTAAGCCTTAGTTTGTTTTATTATTTATAACGAAAAGTGAAAGTTTAAATTTCACCTTTCTCAACCAGTAATTTTTTAATTTCTTCAGCCAGATCTTCCGCTTTAAACTTTGGAATGAATCTGTCAGCCTTTACTTTAGCTGTCATATTGTCATTAAATCCACCACTTAAAGATGAGTGCAACATAATATTTAAATTCTTTAAGCGATCATCTGAACGAATTTCAGCCGTTAAGGTATAACCATCCATTTCTGGCATTTCTATATCTGAAATAACCAGGTTGAACTCTTTAGTTACATCAACACCCTCATCAGCTTTAGCCTTTAAAATATCTAATGCTTCTTTTCCTGTTGCTGTAGCCACACAATCAACATCTATTTGTTCTAATGTTCTTTGTATCTGATTACGAGCAACGAAAGAATCATCTGCAATCAAAACTTTTAGTCTGTTGCCATCTTTGCCAATAAGTTGCTCAGCATTTTCAATATGTAAGTTCACCCCAATAATTTCAGAAAGAATTTTTTCAACATCAATAATTTCAACCAACTTACCTTCAACTTCGGTTACAGCGGTCATGTAATTATTTCGGCCAACACCTTTAGGTGGCGCTTTAATCCCCGTCCAATTCATATTGACGATATGTTCAACAGCCTTTACTAAAAAAGCCTGAACCGAACCGTTATACTCAGTAATAATAATGAGATTATCTGAAACGCTTTCAAGCGGCCGTTGACCAACGGCAGCAGCTAAATCTATAACGGGTAATGTTTTATTACGAATGGTCGCCAGTCCACGAACCGCTGAATGAGATTCAGGTATTTTGGTTAACTTTGGACAAGACAGAACTTCCTGAACCTTAAAAACATTAATAGCAAAAGTTTGTCTCCCTTGTAAGCGAAACATGAGTATTTCTAGTCGGTTTTCACCAACTAGATTTGTACGTTTATCGACTTGTTCTAAAATACCGGCCACAGCGAAACCTCTCGTAAAATTTACAATACTATTATCGGCGTGATCATCGATTTACTTAAATAGTGATTCTGTTAACAAATATAAATTTAATATGGCATGTAGATTGCATTTCATTTGATTGAACCCTCAAATGTTAGGGACTTATTGCAATAAATGACGATTTAGGTTGAAAAATGAAATGAATATACTGCTACACAGAATGAAAAAGGCATATTTTGTCGTTTTATTGACGCTAACTGCACTTGTACCAGCACATGCGGATTTATTGCAAAGCCATAGCAGTATTACTCATGCAGTTAAAAAATTCGTAATGCTGCAACAAGTGCCATTAAAAAATATACAGATCAGACTGACGTCGCTTAATAAACAAATACGGTTACCACAATGCGGAAAAAAGTTGCAGGTTAGTATGGCACCTGGCACAAAACTTTTAGGTAACACCACCCTTGGTATAAGTTGCGCCTCACCACAAAAGTGGAAAATTCATGTAGCCGCACATATTGATGCTCAGGTAAATGCACTTATTGCACGTCACCCTATTTCACGCGGAACATTGATACAAAACTCAGACCTTGAGTTTGTCTCTCGCCGATACTCACAACTAAACCATGGTTATTATGCCTCGGCAAACTTACTCAATAAAATGCAGGCAAAACGCAATATAAAAATGGGGCGGGTTATAACGCCTGGCCTTGTAAAACCGCAAAAATTGGTATTACGCGGAGAACATATTACTATTGTTGCTCAAACTGCCGGCCTGAATTTGCGTGTAAAGGGTAAAGCACTAATGGATGGACAACAGGGTCAAACCATCAAAGTTAAAAATTTGAACAGTAAAAAACTCATTTATGCCCGTGTTATCTCAGCTGGTGTAGTTAGAGTTAATTTTTAATCACATATATTAATAAGTTATTGATATTTATACACAATTAAAGAAAGTCTAAAGTTTTTCAAAAACGAGTCGCTAACAGTTATGAAAGGCTACGTATGTTAGGAGTTAAGCTATGAATGACATTACAAACATTAATTCAAATCGGGCAAATTTAAGCTCTAACCAGAGCAGCTCGGTTCGAAGCCGAAATGAGGCAAAGCAAGATAATCAAAATGCAGATTCATCGTCATCTGCTGATCGTGTGACCTTAACCGACACTGCTTCACGTTTAAAAAATATTGAACAGCAGCTAAATAACGCATCTGCTGTAGATAATGCACGCGTTGCTGAAGTACAAGCGGCCATTACAAATGGAGAATATACTGTTGATGCTGATCGTATCGCAGATAAAATGTTAGCTTTTGAAGATATTCGAAATACATAATAATGCAATACTCCGATCACACTCTTTCTCTGGATACAATTCTGACATTTACGCAAGATAAAATGCAGCAACTTCTGCATGTACTAAAAAAAGAAGCATTATTATTAGAAGAAAATAATCCAGAGGAACTTGAAAACATCACTCTGGAAAAAATAGCGCTAACAGAACAAATTGAACTAAATGAACAAAAACGCATTGATTTTTTAACTGCAAAATCACTTAACCCAAATGAGCCTACGCAGTGGCTGCTGGATAACAAGTTAATATCTGTTTGGAAAAATATAAAAATACTATCTGAAAAGGCACAAAAACAAAACCAAATTAATGGTTTGGTTATTAATGGCAATCGCCGTCGTATACAAACTCAAATTGAAATACTCAGTGCATCAGCACCCGCAGTTGAACTTGTTTACTCTGCATCAGGAGAAAACGTTAAACAGCGTGACTCCAACACTCTGGCACACGTATAACATATACTTTTTTATTTTATGTACAACAATGACAGCGCTCTGATTAAAACCCCATTAGAAATATACAATCTTTTAAAAAACATCCATAAATCTAAACAACTTATTACACTTTCATTCAAGTCATTACCGCAACACTGCTTAACATCATTACTTGAAGTACAGCATGACACACAAGAATTAATATTTGATGAACCTAACCCCATGTTAAGTTCCAGGATATTAAGTACAAAAGATGTAGCTGAATTCAGCTTAAAACTGGAACATTTACCCATTAAATTTAAAGCTACTTTAATTAAAAATGGCAGTAGATTCCTGCACACACATTTTCCTGATGAAATATATTACCCGCAAAACCGCACATTCTATCGCTTTCGTACTGAATTTATAGAAGATATTAAAATAACAATATTTTTAACATCAACAAAACAAATAACCTGCCAGCTTGTTAATATATCTCTGAATGGTCTTTGTCTTCGTGTTCCAATATCATTAGTACACATGTTTCAGCCAGAACAATTAATTGACGATATTTATGTTGAACTTCCAGGACAAAAGGCTTTTTCAATATCGACCAAAGTTAAAAATACACGTGTAGAAAAAAATCATGAGAGCATTATTGTAGGTTTGGAAATGCTGCAACAAAAATCAATTATAGAAAAAACCATTCAACAGTTTATTTTTCGAGCTAAAAAAAACGTCCATCATAAGTAAATTATTGTTGATTCTACTGCATTTGAGCCAACCTACATCTACCATATATTTTAAGCAAGTTGGTTCAAGGAATGAAATGACGGAACCAACAAAGAAATAAGTAGATGAACTAATTCTTTAAAATATAGCTTTAATATTTTGCTATTGATATTATATCGCTCGAAACCTCTCAGCCCCCGTAGCTCAGTTGGATAGAGCGATCCCCTCCTAAGGGATAGGCCACACGTTCGAATCGTGTCGGGGGCGCCATATATCAAATTCATATGCCACAAAAAAGCCATCTGAAAGATGGCTTATATTAGAAATAAAGAAATTATTAGCCGGTTAAACTTGCTATCTTTTCCAGTAGACGTGCGAAGTCTATTGGTTTGGTATCGTAATCATCGCAACCTGCTTCAATGGCTTTTTCTCTATCACTCGACATGGCATGCGCTGTAAGTGCAATAACAGGAATAGATGCTGTTTCAGAGTTTCCTTTTAAATTTCTTGTCGCTTCCCAACCATCCATTACAGGCAAGCTCATATCCATTAAAATCAGGTTAGGCATTTCAGAGTTAGCTTTATTAATGCCATCTTGTCCATCAACAGCAAGTATTACCTCAAATCCTTTTCGTTCTAAACGACGTGACAGCATGTCACGATTATCTTCATTATCTTCAACCAATAATATTTTTGTCATTATTGTTTAGCTCGTTAAACCATTATTTACATTTAAAAAATACTTATAAGTTCTGTACCTAAGGAAATAACACCACTGATAGTCCTGTCAGTTTTTCCATATTGCATTTTATGTTCATTACAACCTTTTAGAATATCTGATTTTGGCATTAAATTTATCCGTAGGTAAAACACCAACGGCGCGGGTATAAATACTGTCATTAAGATACTTCATTTCTTCTTCAAGTTCACTTTCTGATAAATCTTTATACCACGCTTTCCTTTTACCATTATCACCAGGTGACCAGCGATAACCACGTTTCTTTAAAATATCTTTACGATCAAAAGGTGCTCCTTCGGCCCATAAGCGTATATCCGTACGTCGTGCATTTTGTAGCAATTGGCTAAGAACCGGTTTACCACTTAGTGGAAATTGTCGACTCAAAATTTCAATTCCTGCCTGACAGTCAATTGTTGCGCGATGTCCTTCATAAAAAAAGCCAAATTTATAGGCCAGAAACTCAAGCTTAACACCTTCAAAACCTTCTTTATTCCATTCAATATCTGCAATTGAGCATGCCCAGGCAATATCCTTAAAATCATCCACTAAGTTTTCAACAAAGGGACGGTCAAAACGTGCATTATGGGCAATAACAATAACTGCCTCAGAGAGTATTTTTGATACCTGGGTCAGATCAATAGACTGGCCCTTTACCATCTCATCAGTAATACCGGTTATTTGTGTAATTATCTCTGGAATAGGTAAACCCGGATCCTGAAATGCATTATAGGCAGGTAAAATGCGATAAATATTTCCCGCTTTATCAAACTCAAAAGGAACCAGTGCAAGTTCTATGATTTCATCATCATCTGCATCCATACCTGTTGTTTCGGTATCGAGATAAATACCAATTTTAATATCATCAGCCGGATTTTCATTATAAAACTCAACCGGCTCAAAACGCTTAATTACTTTGTAATCACCCGTTTTAACAAGTTCATCGGCAAGATTTTCGTAGTGAGATTTTTCCATTTTTTTCTTCTTATAATTATATTAATTCCATACCCATAATGTGTGCAGGTAATTTTTACTATCATGCAGTATTTTTATCAAAACCGCTAAATAATTTTGATTTGGCTTTTTCATAATCTTTTTTAGTAATAATTCCAGCATCACTTAAACGACGTAACATTTTCATTTCACCGGTTAATTGCTTATCGATAGCAAGATCCATATGACTACGGAATTGCTTGATTCTCTTTTCTATTACTTCAATAAATGATGAAAACGTTTTTTTAGTTGGCTTTCCTGCACATAAGGTAATAATGGGGACATGAGCATTGCGAGAATAAAAAATTTGTTTTCGTGAAGTATTCCTTAAAAATTGAATAAAGCTTGAAAGACTTCCAATCAATCCGGCTAACAGAATAATACCAAGATAAAGGTTTTTATTTTCTGATAAAAAAGCCGGTAATATTTTTAACAATAACAACATTAAGAGGAAAAAACTAATACTGGTAATCAACCACTTCCAGGCGATAGAATATTTTTTTTTACTTTTCTCTTTTAAAGATAAAATATCAACAGAATAGTTTTGTTCTGTTTTTTTTCCCTTATTTTTAACCTGTAACTGACGCCCATCGACCAGTCTAACCTGAGTGTCTAAACCAAATTTGTTCTGCTGCTTTAATACCACTTCATTTTCAGTCATAACACCCTCTTCTCATACAGCACTATTCTCAATATTATTATTCATGCTTTAGTATTTATAGCATGAAATAATCTCAAATTCTTGCAAAAGACTGTTGAAAATAGTGAATTTGAGACACAAATACCCAGGTAATACATTAGCAAAATTGAATGTTTTTTCTTTTATAAACTAATTTGTCTGTGACCCCGTATTATTAGATAATCCAGCTCCAGACTATATCCAAAAAAATTAAGGAACATTACACGTGAATAAAAGCCTTATCACCAACAGCTTAGCTGCTTTAGTCGTTATTGTTGGTCTGAGCATGAAAAATGCGCTTATATTGTCTATCGGCTTATTTGCCTTATCCGGTGCCATTACTAACTGGCTCGCAATTCATATGCTGTTTGAAAAAATTCCGGGACTATATGGGTCTGGCGTCATTCCAGCACGTTTTGAAGACTTTAAAGCCGCCATTCGAAACCTGATGATGGAACAATTTTTTACTGAAGAAAATATTGACCGTTTTTTGCGTGTCTCAGATGGCGTAAAACCCGATCTGCATTTAGCCCCGGTTATTGAAAAAGTTGACTTAAGTCCATCCTTTGATTCACTCGTTAAGGTGATTATGGAATCATCTTTTGGCAGCATGTTAGGTATGTTTGGTGGTGAAAGTGCCTTAACACCACTTAAAGAACCATTTATTTCTAATATGAAGCAATCACTTATTAGTATGACGCAATCAGATTCTTTCCTTGAACTTTTAAGAGATGAGCTTGAGCAACCTGATGTAATGAATGACATACGCGATAAAGTGGAAGACATTATTGAAAAACGTCTCGAAGAACTAACACCACAATTAGTTAAAGAAATTATTCAGGAAATGATTAAACAACATCTCGGTTGGTTAGTTGTATGGGGTGGTGTATTTGGTGGCCTGATTGGTTTATTCGCCTCTTTAATTCAAGTTTAAGATTTTTTTATTTCACTTTTATGCTGTCAAAAAGATAATTTTTAAATCATGTTAATGGCATTTTCAAATACAGAGCTTGGCTTGATTGCATTAATATTTATCTGGACAGGCTTTGTTCGTAGTGGTTTAGGTTTTGGTGGTGCAGCATTAGGTTTGCCATTAATGCTTTTCATTTATAACCAGCCAGTATACTGGTTACCGATTATTGGAACGCATTTATTATTTTTCACTTCATTAACGCTGCGCTCCCGATTAAATAATGTTGACTGGGCTTACCTGAAAAAATCCAGTATTTATATTATCCCACCCGCCTTAATCGGAGTATTTGGTTTAATTACCTTACCCAATAACTGGTTGGTTATTTTTATCTATTCTGTCACGTTGTTTTATGCTTTAACCTGGTTTCTCAATATGAATATCAGAAGCACCAATAAATGGCTGGATCGATTTCTTTTAGCCAGCGGTGGTTATGTCGCAGGTACATCACTCACTGGTGCGCCATTAATGGTCGCGGTATACATGCGCAATGTTGCCGCAGAACAGTTGCGTAATACGTTATTTGTTTTATGGTTTATTCTTGTAACTATCAAAATGACAACATTTAAAGCATTAGGTGTAGAAATACACCTGTTAACTGCACTTTATCTGTTACCCATTGCTGCAATTGGTCATGTTATTGGTATTAAAACCCATGATGTCATTTTAAAGAACGACCAGAAATTTAAGCGTGTTATAGGTGGAGTATTGATACTCATTAGTCTTTTAGGACTTACACAGGTGAATTTCCAGGTTTAGGCTGCAATGCTTCATCTAAGATATAGACTTTCTCAGTTCCATCAATCGGGCTGGGGAAAGACAGTTTAAACGCGGTCAACTGCAAGTCCTCCTCCTCTCCTTTTGCATTTCCATATAAGCGATCACCTACTACCGGGAAACCTGCTTCTGATAAATGTAATCTGATTTGATGCTTTCGCCCTGTTTCAATATCAACCTGTACTAATGAAGTATCACTCACCGTATCATATTGCAGTAACGAAACATGTGAAATTGCAGGTTTATTATCGATGGCCTTAGTGTAAGTCACTTTTTCATTCGTAAACTGTCCACAAACTATGACCTTATAGTGTTTTTTGATTTTTTTATTCTGAAATAAATCCGCCAGTAAAGTCGCCGTTTTTTTCTTATGCGCAAGTAAAATTAAACCAGAGGCAAATCGGTCAAGTCGGTGGACTATAAAAGCCGGACGTTGCGGTTCTAAATGCTGTTCAACCCATCGATTAATCGCACAATGGTCACCCCATTTACTACCCTGCGATAACATACCACGTGGTTTATACCAGACACTATAATCCCCTTCGTCAGCAACAAGAATAGCATCGTCAACAGTCTCATTTAATACAGCGGAATCTAAATAAAAATGAAGTTCTGTACCTGAATGCAGTTTTTTGCTTTTGCGTCGTAAACGATGTGTGCCTTTATTATCAGTTAACCAAACTGCACCTTTTTGCATAGCCTGCTTTATTTTCTGTTTAGACAATCCAGATTCTGCTGCAAGTAATTCAACAGCATTTACTGAATCTTCAGCGACTTCAATGTGATACTCATTACTTTCTGGAAGCAAAATATTCTCGCTATAACATTATATACAGTTCACGATTATACACGGATATAAAACAAACGGTCATTGCGAGCGATAGCGTGGCAATCTCATATAACATCCTATTTTTTATACAGATTGCCACGCTATCGCTCGCAATGACAGGTTATTATTAAATCAAAACAAATAAAAGGCGGCATATTAATTATGCCGCCAAACGGAAAAATCTATATATGACTTAGTTATTGAATTTATAGTTCTTTGCTGCACCCTGTTTTTGAATGGCTGAGGTTACTGCATCATTCATGGTCGCAACACCGGGTTTGGCCGCTTCTTTTCTCATTTGTGTAACATAGTTACTACGTTCAGCACTTAACCTGGAAATTTGCTTTTTAATTTTAATCCGTTCCTCTACTTTTTCTTCAACATATATTTTGCGATCATGTTTACTCATTTTACGTAAATTTTCCGGCAACTCTGACTCTGT
>DAOVYB010000044.1 GCA_030635835.1 Gammaproteobacteria bacterium | reverse complement strand
TTCTTCTAGTTTTTTCAGTTGTTCGGATACGGCTAATAATGCTTTTTTAAACTCTTTATCGTTTGCAAGACTTTGCCAGTCTGCGCGACGTTGTTCTATGCCAAAAGCTAACCGCAAATCTTTGGTCAACTTTTGCAAAACAGAAGCTATACGAATAAAATTTGGATCTTCATTAATTTCAGATAAATATTCTGCTTCACTATCACGAGCCAGCTCAAGTAATTGATTGCCACTAATTGATTCACCAAAAAAAGAAGAAGCAACTTCAGGCAACTGATGTGCTTCATCAATAATAATGGCATCTGCTTGCGGTAATAACTCAGCAAAACCATCTTCACGTAACATCATATCTGCAAATAATAAATGATGATTTATAACTACAATATCTGCAGCCTGAGCTTGTCGACGTGCATCAATTAAATGGCAGTTTTCAAAATAATCACAATCAGAACCTAAACAGTTATCAGAAGTTGATGTCACACTCGACCAAATCAAATCTTCTTCTGATATAGAAGACATTTCAGCAATATCACCACTATGTGTTTGCGTGGACCATTCACGTATTTTAATAACACTGTGTGCCATTTCAGGTGTGCGAAAACGACCTTCATGTTCAGCCAGGTCTAATCTGTGTAAACAAAGATAATTTGCACGACCTTTTAAGATAGCGACTGTAGCAGGCATAGCCAGGGCTTTACTGACAATGGGTAAATCTTTATGAAAGAGTTGATCCTGTAAATTTTTAGTTCCGGTAGAAATTAAAACTTTCGACTGGCTCATTATGGCGGGTACTAAATAAGCAAATGTTTTACCTGTGCCTGTTCCTGCTTCTGCAATTAAATGCTCACCATTGTCGAGTGCAGCGGCAACCCGTTCTGCCATTTCCTGTTGTTGTTCGCGCGCAGCAAAGCCGGGAACCAATTTTGCAATTGGTCCCTCTTCACTTAGAAGGTGGGAAACATCAGAATCTAACAAGGAATTGCTCTTATAATAATTTTATATAATTAGGTGTGACTCGCCTGATTGCTCCAGACGTTATCTTCATGTAAACCTTCATCCCTGCTCCAGACAAGGTGGGCTAAACGTTTAAACCGTGCAACAGACATTGCACCACGTTTTTGGCGGTTGCTTGTTGCAGTTTCATCCAGTTCCTCAAGCATATCATTTCTAGACGCTTCATAGATTTCTGTAGTTTCAAAATCTTCATCCATTAAAACGAGTAAAATTTTGTCCCAGTCCTGATCAACTTTAATTTGACCTAAACGTTGACCACCTTTTTTCTCATCAAAAATTGCCCGGCCTTTAATTTGAAAATGCTGTCCTTCTCGCTCTCCGTTTAATCCAATTGCATCATAACCAATCGCATCATCGTGAGGTTCAAGCCCCAGGTATGTACAGGCATCATGACACGCTATTTCAGCACTTATACCCAGCGGTTTTCCTGTTGCACGACGATAGTCGGCAGCAATACGACGAGCTTCTGAAATCAATTTATCAACTGAATATACTGACACTGAAATTCCTAAATAAATGACGAAGAAACTAAATTAATGGATAGTTTATCTAATTAGCGTCCATAGAGGAAATCATTAAAGAAAGCGAATTATTTAACAAAAACACAAAGAATATTAATCACTTAGTGACTTTGCTTTTTCCTGGGCTTGTTGGGCTTTTTGAAAGTTACCCATTTTTTGGTGCGAATGTGCAATCACAAGCCAGCAATCTGCCTGTAATGAAGCACGACTAGTATGATTGCTAAGCTCACCCCGTGAAGACAAGGCCAGCGCTTTTTTAGCAAGATTAATGGCTTCTTTAGATTTTGCTGCATAAAGACGTAACTTAGCCATGTATAACCATAAAGTAGGATTCTGTGGTTCAATTCGCAAGGCCCTTTCAAGATGACTTTCTGCTGTGCTTAATGCACCTTTTGTACTCGCCTGTCTGGCCTTTTTTAACAGTGCCAAAACAGCTTTCCCTGTTTTTGGCCCGGGGCGTACTTCACCAGATTCAGAAGTCCAACCAGCTGTTTTATCTTTAGGAGCCTGACAAGCTGTTAGCGAAAAAATTAAAGCAAGCAATATTGTATAAGTGAAATAGATGTTTGTTTTTTTCATGGTTTAAATTTTATAATCTTTATAAAGTAAGTCTGATAAGTTATTTTGAACACGAACCGTATTTCTCTGGTGTATGATTTTCTCTAAAGGCCAGATATGCGGCAGTGGAACAATCTTCATCTACCAGAAGACCTTTTTCTGCCTCAACATAATAATATTTAAGTTTATCATCATGTGCAAAAGATAAAGGCCGGGTTCTGATTTTATTCATAATCCCGGACCAGATAGGCAGAGCCCCACCTGCACCCGTTAGGCCGGTTGAATGATTATCATCTGTGCCTAACCATGTAACAATTAAATGCTCACCACTAAAGCCTGCAAACCAACTATCACGCGTGTCGTTGGTTGTGCCTGTTTTTCCCGCAACCTTTAACCCTTCTGCTAATCGCCAGCGTAAGGATCGTGCTGTTCCCTGACGCGTTATTTCATGTAATGCACTATTGAGTATTCTTACCGATGTTTCATCAATACCTTGTTTTATTTTCACAGGGTAATGTTTGAGTGGTTCACCTTTAGCGGTGAGCACTTTTCGAATAGTATGCAGCGGTGTAATAAACCCTTCACCTGCTAAAGTTTGATACATTTGTGTAATTTCTAATGGTGACATTGTCACTGCACCTAACAGCATCGATGGATATGGTGGAATATCCCGTTGTATACCTAAATTTCTTAATGTTGTCACAATAGATTCAAAACCTAATGACAAACCTAAGCGTACAGTTGCCTGGTTATATGAACTTATTAACGCTTTAAAAAGTGGTATAACACCATGAGATTGACCGGAATAATTTCGTGGTGACCATAACTTTCCATCCTGCGCTTTTAGAGTGATATTTTTATCTTCAAGCAATGTTATTAGAGAATACTTATCTTTTTGCTGTAACGCGGTTAAGTAAACCGCGGGCTTAATTAATGAACCAACGGGACGTAACGCATCCAGAGCACGATTAAACCCCGCATAGTTGGGTTGCGCATCCCCGACAACGGCAATAACATCAGCATTATTGGTGTTGGTCACCACAACTGCACTTTGTAACTTGCCCTTTAGATTTTTTTGTTTGTCTAACTGCTTTACTTTTAAAGAAACAATTTCTTCAGTTATTTTTTGAACATATGGATCAAAGGTAGAAAATATTTGTAACCCCTCCGATGTTAAATCTTCTTTATTATAATCCTGCTGTAGTTGGCGGCGTAATAAGTCCATATATGCAGGGTAAAAGCTGGTTATTGATTTGCTACGCTTTACCACATTTAATGGTTTAGCTTTGGCCATTTTCGCCTGATAAGATGTTATAGCGCCTTGATCTTGCATTAATGCAATTACAGTATTACGTCGTTTAAGAATGCGTTTTTTGTGACGCCATGGATCGTAATAAGATGGGCCTCTTACCATTGCCACAAGCGTTGATATTTCTGCAATATTAAGTTTGTAGATTGGTTTATCAAAATAAAAATGACTGGCTAAACCAAATCCATGAATCGCCCGTTTTTTATCCTGACCGAGATATATTTCATTTAAGTACGCCTGCAGAATATCTTCTTTTTCATAATGCACTTCAAGCAAAATGGCCATAATAGCTTCATTAAATTTTCTGACTAAACTTTTTTTCCTGGTCAAAAAAAAGTTCTTCACCAGCTGCTGAGTTAAAGTACTTCCTCCCTGAACTATTCCACCCGCTCTGATATTTGCAAACATAGCTCGAGCAATCGCTTTAGGATTGATTCCGTAATGTGAATAAAACTGACGATCTTCTACTGCAAGCAAAGCTGAGATTAGAGAATCGGGTACATCGTCTAGCTTTACTAATAAACGATCCTCACGATGAGCAGGATAAATTCTTCCCATAATAGACGGTTCTAAACGAACAACAGCAATATCGGCATTATCTCTAAAATCAGCAATATCTAAAATAAAACCATCGCCAAGTTTAACTTCAATATATCGGGGTGGTTGATGACCATCCCAAAAATCAAATTCACGTATGACAATCCGATAGCTATTACCTTTTTTCTGGTAATCACCCGCTTTAATATCATTTTGTACCAGCCGATAACCTGATGTCTTTAATTCGAACTTAAATTGCTCATGTGTTAAAGGTTTTCCGACATAGAGTTCAAGTGGTCGCGCATAGACGCGAGCAGGTACAGCCCACTTTTTTCCATCAAATTGAGAACGGACTTCAAAATCGAGATAAATGACATAAAAAATAAAAATGAGCAGAAGCGAAAGAAAAATTCGCATAAAAGGTATGTTTCGTTTGTTATTATTATTTTTGCGGCGAATATTTTTTTTGGACGTTGATTTTTTCTTTCGTCGCAAAGGAGATTTTCTTTTCATCAAAGCATTCTACCGCAAACATTTCATTGCGACAGGGCTAAAATCACATTTAACTATAGAAGGATAATGAAGATAAAATATAACTAAACAACAATATCGATTATTTCACTTTGGCGAGAGCGCTGAGCCTGTGTTTTATGTGATTCATTGAAAGTATTTCGTGAAGGATTATACGCATCATTAACTCGTGAACGATTATAGGAAGATTTTTTTTCCTGACTACTCACGTTACCAGATTCCTGACCAAAACTAATTAAGCGTCCATCTAATCTGCGTTGTTCATTTTCCTTATTTTGCTGGTGTTTTTCCTGTACCGCTCGTTGTTCTAAAGCTCTTTGCTGAGTTTTATCTTCTGCGACCACTGTTTGAGATTGATTATTTGATTGCCGATCACGGCTGCTTCCTGCTGGAGTAACAGAACGGGAAAATGATGCATTTGATACAGATGAAATATCCATGCTGCTATTTTAGCCTATGAGCCAGACTTTTTCTGTGTCCATTGTAAAATTTATCAAATTATGATGTATTTCACTTAATTTCTTAATTAAATCATTTATCTTATTGATTATTAGTATTTTTTAACTAAAATGAGTCTATGAAATTCTCAACCAGTCAAATAAAATCTTCCAGTATTATTAGCGTATGTGGCATTTTTGCCATTTTAATCGCCTTTTCAGGATGTAGCAGCAGCAGTAAGTATAAATATCGAAACAGCTCATCAAATAAACAAACGGTTATTAAAACAGCAAAAAAAATGTTGGGGGTTAAATACCGTTATGGTGGTACTTCACCAAATCAAGGCTTTGACTGCAGTGGATTTGTCCAATACAGCCATAGATCTGCCGGAATTTACCTGCCTCGTACTACGGGACTGCAATACAAAGCGACTAAATCAATATCTCGCCGATACCTTAAAGCCGGAGATTTAGTCTTTTTTAAAACATCTCCCTCCCGTGCTGTATCACATGTTGGTATTTATCTGGGTGATAATAAATTTATACATGCCCCCTCTTCTGGTAAGCATGTCAAAATCAGTTCAATGAAAGAAAAGTACTGGCGTAAGCGTTATACCGGCGCTGGCCGCGTTCTTTAATGTAGCTTGGCCTTCAGGCCAACGAACATCTATAAACAACATTACAATTCTTTACTATTTACCTCGCCATTTCCTAAAATGTTCGGCTGTATCAATACTGACTGCGACTGCAGCAGGTATTACAATTAAGGTTATTAAAGTTGCGAAAGCAAGCCCCCACGATAAAGCCAGTGCCATTGGTGCAACAAAGGGATCTGCTCCACCCCAGCCATAAGCTGTTGGTAATAACCCTACAACGGTAGTTGCAGCAGTAAGTACAACAGCACGTAAGCGTCGACGACCTGCCAGCAATATTGCTTCCATCGCATCCATACCTTTTTCACGTGCACGTTGAATAAAGACCAGCAGTATCATTGAGCTGTTAACAACAACACCGGTTAATGCAACCATACCCATTGTTGAAAAGAAAGATAAAGGCATTGGTTTCCAAAGTAAGTCATGTAAATAAAAACTTAAAATAACACCAACCACACCAAACGGTATCGCCAGCATAACAATAAGTGGATAACCTAAACTATTAAACTGAATTGCAAGTAAAAAGAAGATGGCAATCAATGCAAATAAAAATGAAAAAGCCAGATCGCGGAATGACTCTTTATTTTTCTCGGCTTCACCACCGTAATTGATTTTTACTTTATTTTTATGTTCTGCCAGCCAACTAGCCTGATTATCAGCAACTAATTTATTGAGTTTAATACTGCTTGTGAGAGTTTCATCAATATTAGCAAAAACACGAATAACTCTTAGCCCATCTTTATGACGAACAGTGGTATATCCTACTTTCTCATCAAATTTAGAGATAGAGCTTAAAGGAATTAAACCACCACGTGTATTTGGCACCTTTAGATTTTGTAATGCCTGCATGTCATCAATATCATCTGGATAACGAATTGTCACATCGACTTCTTCAGTTCCATAACGCGTTGTTGTCACACGCAGCCCATCAACAGATGCGCGAATATGTGATGCAGCAGTAACCAGGTCGACTCCGGAGTACGCAGCAAGTCCCTTATCCAAAACCACATGAATTTCTTTATCACCTGACTGCAGCCCACTTTCTACAGTTGTGACACCTTTAACATCGTGTAAATATTCAATTAAATTTTTAGCAACTTGTATGTTAGCATCAGTATTATTACTTGATATTTCCAACTCTAAAGCTCGACCGGTTGGGGGCCCCGGCGAAACCATTTCAAAAGCTATTTCCAGCTCAGGGTATTTATCAGGCAGTTGCTTTTCAAGACGACGTAAATCCTTAACAGCATCATGCTCTTCCCGCATTAGTGCAGGTATGTAAAGCACCCTTATTTGTCCAAAACGACTTCCACGTTGTGTTAAAGGATCTCCAGCATCACGTTGCATTTGTCCGCTTGAGAGTATCGTACTTTCAAGATAATCAGGTTTAATAGTTAAACGAATATCCTTATCAATAGTTTGTAAATGGCTACGTAAATTATTCAGGCTGGTACCGGGCTTAGCGGTTACACGAACTAAATACTGATCAACCGCAACAGCCGGGAATAATTGAAATTGCATAGACTGTTTTGCTAATAAAACACTGCCAAACAATACTAATGCCGATAAAAATATAACAGTCCAGCGATGATGTAATACCCATGATAAAAATTTGGCATATCCATGCTCAAAATTTATTAACCACTGTTTCTCTTTAGCGGCCACTTTAGTGTCAGTTATATGACTGACATGACTAGGTAAGATTAAAAAGGACTCCAGCCATGAGAAAAAGAGTAATGAAATTACAACAACAGGAATTGCAATTATGAATTTACCAATCATGCCTGACATAAACATTAAGGGTAAAAATGCAGCTATGGTTGTTAAGATGGTTGTAGTTACCGGACCAAATAATTCATATGCACCTTTTACTGCTGCATCATTTGGTGAATCACCTTGTTCCATGTGATAAGCAATATTTTCACCAATGATAATGGCATCATCAACCAGCATACCCAACACCATAATAAAGCCAAGCATTGAAACCAGGTTAAGCGTTATTCCAGACATATGCAAAAGGAATAAACCAGACAAAAAGACAATTGGTAAACTCCAGGTTGTTGTCATTGCAACTGAAAAACGCAAAAATACAATAAGAGAGATAAAAACAAGAACCAAACCTACCAGGCCATTATTGGTTAATACCCCTAAACGTAGACGTGCAAAACGTGAAAAATCCTGTGATGTACTTATAGTAATCCCTGCACCATATTTGACAGGAATAGTTTTAATGTAGTTTTTCACATTATCTACAACATCAATAATATCACCGTCTGTCTTCTTCAGAATAATCATGTTTAATGCAGGTTCACCGCCTGAATCATAATAGACAGAAGGAATGACCAATGATTCTTCTATAGTTGCAACATCCGATAATTTAATATTATCACCACGATCATTTGAGCGTAAAACAAGTCCCTCTACATCTTTTACATTTTGAAACTGCCCAACAATACGCACCATTTTTTGCCCTTCATGCGTATTAACTTCTCCACCCGGTGAATTTATATTCCATGCTTTTAGTAAAGCTGCAATTTCACCAATCGATATACGATGTAATGAAAGCTTATCCGGATCAACGGTAATACGAATTTCAGCTTTGCGATCACCCTGAATTAATACTTTAGCAATACCTTTAATCGCTAATAAGTCGTCCTTCAATTGATCACCTAAACGTTTTAATTCTAGTTCAGAAATTGCAGATGAAATGGCAAGCTGAATAATAGGAAAAACTGCACCATCAATCTCAAGAACATGCGGTTTAATGGGTAAGTCATCGGGTAAGACCGCCTGATCAACTGCCATTTGCACATCATTTACAATTTGATCTCGATTACTTGAATCCGGATCAAGATCTAGAGTGATAATACCTGAGCTACTAAAAGCAATAGAGTTCATGGTGTCTATACCATCTAATGCTTTTAATTCCTGTTCGATAGGAGTGATTACCAGACGTTCAATCTCTGCGGGTGATGCGCCGGGATAAGGTATGTCAATTTGAATTCTGTCAAGATTAACATTTGGAAATGCTTCACGATTAATATCAAAAATAGCATAAATACCCACAGCCATTAAAAATATTGAAATGAGGTTGACCATTAAAGCTCGTTCAACAAAAAAGCGGAATACTGATTTCATTTTTTCACTCCACGTTGAACATTTAACTCATTCCAGAACTGTCCAGTAAATATTTGTAATGCAATTATTCTATTATTTAAATCAACTTTTTGATTCTGATAGGAAAGTTGCGCGAAAGAATACTCATTTTGAAATTGAATCAACTGTGCAGTATTAGCTCTACCACTACGATAACGATGTTCCGCTTCTTTTAATTTTAGTGACTCACTGTTCAACTTTTGATAGCTGGTTTTAACTGCTAACTGAGCAGCCTTAATTTCGTTGACTAAACCAGATACGGTATATCGAATATCATCATTAGCTTTGATCAGGTTTTGTAAAGCAATATTTTTATCTAATTGCGCCTGTTTATACTTTGAGCTTACACCTTTATCATTAAACAGATGTTGGTACTGAATACTCACTGCACCAGCCCAATCTAGCTCACTCACTGTACCTGTGGTACTTTTCCCATCTGAAGTTCTTGAACCAACAGAAACAACTAAATCAAGATTGTCTTTTTTTCCATCATTAGCAGAATTTATTTTACTCTCAGCTATTTGTAATTGAGCTTGTGAAATTTTAACCACTGGATGATAAGTTTCTGTTGCTTTTATCAGGTTAGTCAAATTATACGAGTTACCCGATTTAATCGAGACTAATACAGGGAGTATCTCCTGCGACCACTCTTCAAGCATCAACCGATTAAGTAAAGTTTGTTGTTGCTTCCATTGAAGTTGTATTGTACTTAATTCTGCCAGTTTAGAATGCAACTGCGCTTTAGACTGTAATCTATCTTTCGTTTCAGATAAGCCTAATTTCACATTCTTATTAATATATACATCGAGTTTTCTGGCACGCTGCACAGCCTGTTTAGCATTAGATATTCTTGCTTGAGTCAAAGCCGATGAATAAAAAAGATCTTTCACTTTTTCTGCTAAAGTAATTCGAGTTAATAATTGATTAGCCTTTGCTAAATCATGTCCGGCATCAGCAGCTAACAAACCTTCGCTATATTGGGGGTTACCCTCTCCTTTAGATAAAGGCAAGCGATAACTCAAATCAAGCCTGGTTGTGTGTGCTGGATTAGGTAAAACCGGACTAAATGTTAATGAACTATCTTCATAGCGATAGCCACCACTTAAACTTAAAGTTGCACCGGATTGTAATTGACGACTAAGTGAACCATTAACATCTAATCGATCAGAGGGTGTACCAAGACCGGTTAAATCATGAGTTACACCAGCTGAACTATTAAGAATCCACCCCAAACTACTTTCTATTTGCTGTCTTTGTTCTGCTGCTTGTGACACTTCCATTGCAGAGGTTTTTAAAGATGGATAACGATCAAGAACTCTTTGCATTACCTGGTAAATTGTTAGCTCATATTTTTTTTCTGCTAAAACAGGTGTACTCAATAATGTTCCCATTAGTAACATATAAACTGGTAAACGGTTTTTGTTCATTCTTGATTATCCTTTAAAATGCCACGCAAAAAGATTTCCATACTCGAGTTTAAATATTCATTTATGTCATAATTTTTATCTAAAGGTGCAAAAGA
>DAOVYB010000056.1 GCA_030635835.1 Gammaproteobacteria bacterium | reverse complement strand
TGCTTGAGGATTATGGTGACATAATTCCAGATGAATGACTGTCCACGACAGAACCCGGCTTATCGGCCAACTCCACTTTTTTCTATATTCCCAATTTAACTTATGATTAATTTTCTTTTAAATCGCTCAATAAATGAGCAAATACTCCCTCAGATATCTATTATTTCACTTTAAGCAAGCCTTATAAGTTCTTGATTTTTAAGTGTTCTCTAAACTCGAAAATTCTTGAATTTAGGACACCTCCACCCCATAAATGTGCGCTAAGTCCTTGTCCTATAAGCAAAATGTTGAGCAGTCGACTTGCAGAATGATAATTTTCTAACTATAGTGTCTATAAGTGGATCAATGTGGGTAGAAGTGGATCATAAAGCACACAATAAGCTTTAGATCTGTTTTTAATATTGGAGGGGGCGGACTTGTTCCGAGGAGTTAATACATTAAACCTGGATGCGAAGGGTCGCATGGCTGTGCCGAGTAAATATCGGGAAAGTCTGCAGTCTCAGTGTGCCGGTCAGTTAGTGGTCACTGTCGACAGAAGTGATGCCTGCCTGTTGTTATATCCTTTACCAGAATGGGAAGAGATTGAACGTAAACTCGTTCGTCTTGGAAACCTCAATAACCAGGCCCGCCGGCTACAACGTCTACTTATTGGTCACGCTACTGAAGTCGAAATGGATAATAACGGCCGAATTCTCCTCCCTCCACCACTTCGTGAATTCGCTAAATTAGACAAACGCATTGCTCTTACCGGTCAAGGTAATAAATTTGAAATTTGGGATGAGCTAACCTGGATGAGTGAGCGTGATAGCTGGGTATCTGAGAATGATTCCGAAGGCGCACTTTCAGCAGAACTGGAGTCGTTATCATTGTGACCTCTAATGATTCAAGCAATTTGATTCATCAGCCAGTTCTTCTGGAGGAAGCACTCACCGCATTAAATATTAAACCTGATGGCTGCTATGTTGATGGCACTTTTGGTCGTGGCGGACATAGTCAGGAAATAATTAAGCAGCTCGGTGAGAGTGGCAAGTTACTCGCATTTGATAAAGACCCACAAGCTATTGCTACAGCAAATGCTATTGCGGCAAATGATGATCGTCTGCACGTAAAGCAAGGCTCTTTTACTCAACTTAAGCAGACTGTTGAAGAATTAGGTTGGCAAGGACAAGTGGATGGTATTTTTCTTGACCTTGGCGTCTCTTCACCACAACTTGATGATGCTGAACGTGGGTTTAGTTTTCGTTTTGATGGTCCATTAGATATGCGTATGGATCCTGACCATGGCATATCAGCAGCACAATGGTTAGCAAGTGCGGAAGAAAGAGACATTATGATGGTGCTGTTTGATTACGGTGAAGAAAAATTTGCACGTCGTATTGCAAGTGCCATTGTTGCTGCAAGACAAGAGCAACCAATCAATACAACAAAACGACTAGCTTCAATTGTCGCAGCGGCAAATCCTTCTCGTGAAAAGAATAAAGATCCATCAACGCGTACTTTTCAGGCGATTCGAATTTTTATAAATCAGGAATTGGAAGATTTAAAAATATGTCTGGCACAAGCTGTTGATCTTCTTGCTCCCGGTGGGCGTTTAGTTGTGATCAGTTTTCATTCTTTAGAAGACAGGATTGTAAAACGGTTTATTCGTGAACAATGTAAAGGTGATGATTTTCCTTTGGACCTACCCGTTATGCATGAACAGCTTAATCAAAATATGAAAATGATTGGTAAAGCAATTAAAGCAGGGCGTGCAGAGTTAAATGAAAATCCACGTGCACGTAGTGCAGTACTGCGTGTTGCAGAACGTCTGGCATGAAACTGGTGACGGTGTTAGCGCTTATTGTTTTAGCTTCATCATTGGGAGTGGTTTATACGAAACATCAGTCGCGTAAATTATTTGTAGAGTTGGATACATTAAAAAAAGAACGAGATGAAATGAATGTGGAGTGGGGGCGTTTACAACTTGAACAAAGTACCCTGGCAACACATGGAAGAATAGAACGTACAGCAAAAAAGCGTTTAAACATGGTAACACCTGAATATGAACAAGTATTAATTGTGAGACCTTAAATAATAATGAGTCAATTAATTTTGAGAAATCAAATTTGAGCAATCAAGTTCACAGTCCAGTTAGTCATTTCCGCTTACTTGTAGTAGTGGGAATTGTTTTTGCTGTTGCCGCAGTAATGTTGTGGCGTGCGATTGATTTGCATGTGCTAAATAAAGACTTTTTACAATCACAAGGTAATGCGCGTTATATGCGTACAATGCCAGTAGCGGCACATCGTGGTGTTATTACTGATCGAAATGGTGAACCACTTGCAGTGAGTACACCGGTAGATTCGGTTTGGATTAATCCGGCTGAGTTTATGACGGCAAGAACATCATGGGGCAAAATAACAAGTTTGCTTTCGCTGGATCCTGAAAAAACAGAACGTCTGGTTATGCAGCGCGCAAAACGTGAGTTTGTTTATTTAAAAAGACATATTCATCCTGATTTAGCCGAACAAGTTGCATCATTAGATATTGCAGGTGTTTATTTGCAACGCGAGTATCGCCGTTATTATCCTGCCGGAGAAGTTGCAGCGCATGTTTTAGGGTTTACCAATATTGATGATGCAGGTCAGGAAGGACTGGAACTTGCTTATAACGACTGGTTGCGTGGTGAGTCTGGTCGTAAAATGGTTATGAAAGATCGCCTTGGTCGAACCATTAAGCATGTTGAATCAATACAATCTGCTCAACCGGGTAAAGATTTAACTTTAAGTATTGATCGTCGCTTACAATATTTGGCATACCGTGAATTAAAACAAGCCGTTCATCAATATAAAGCAAAATCTGCTTCAGCTGTTATTTTAGATACAAAAACAGGTGAAGTGTTAGCCATGGTAAACCAACCTTCATACAACCCAAATAATAGAAAAAAATTAAATAGTTTTCACTTACGCAATCGTGCTGTGACAGATGTGTTTGAACCTGGTTCTACAATTAAGCCTTTTACTGTCGCGGCTGCTTTAGAAAGCGGAAAATTTAAACCCGGAAGTATTGTAAATACCAGTCCGGGATATTTTAGTATTGGTAAATATGTTGTTCAGGATACTCAAAATTATGGACGGATTAACTTGGCGACTATTTTATCCAGATCCAGCAATATTGGAGCAAGTAAACTTGCATTAGCAATATCAGCTAAAGATTTAACCAAAGTACATTCGCGTATTGGCTTTGGTTTTTCAACCGGCAGTGGTTTTCCCGGAGAAGTGGGCGGCATTTTAAATATACCAGCAGAAAAACAATTAGTAGAAAAAGCTACGCTTTCTTATGGTTATGGTTTATCTGTTACACCACTTCAGCTAACTCGTGCATATGCTGCAATTGCTAATGATGGTGTAATGCCGGCAGTGAGCTTTGTGCGAATTAATGAAGCCAGTCATAAAACAAAAGTGCTATCTGAAAAATATGCAAAACAAATTCGGGAAATGTTAGAAACCGTTGTTGCTAAAAATGGTACAGGTTACCGAGCCGCAGTATCAGGTTATCGTATAGCAGGTAAGACTGGCACGGTAAAAAAAGCCAGTGCAGGTGGCTATAGTGATGATAGTTATATTGCTGTATTCGCCGGTATCGCACCAGCAAGCAATCCTCGACTTGCGATGGTTGTAACGATTAATGAACCACGTGGAGATGTTTATTACGGTGGTAAAGTTGCTGCTCCTGTTTTTTCTAAAGTGATGTCTGGCGCCTTACGTTTAATGAATATTGCGCCTGATGATATCTCAACTAAATCATTACAGTTAGCAGGTTCTGCATTTATGGATCAGAAAAAGAGAGGTAAGTTCTAATGCGCTCTTTTTCTAAAAAATATTCAATTCAGTTGAGTGATTTACTTATTAATAGTTTTTCTGCTGAAGAGCTTGCAAAGTTTAAAGATATAACAATAAGCGGTTTATCTTTAGATAGTCGTAAAGTGACATCGGGTGATTTATTTTTTGCGGTAAACGGTGAAACCGTAAAAGGTGTTGAGTTTATTAATAGTGCGATTGAACAGGGTGCTGTGGCAATTTTGTGGGAAGCAAATGCAGAGGTTGATGCAATCAAAATTAACTGGTGTAAAACTTCAACAAACAATGAAATTCCGATTATAGCCATAGAAAATTTACCTCAGTTAATTGGTGAGTTTGCGAACCGCTTTTATGCTACTCCTTCAGAACATGTTTCTGTTTGTGGCATAACAGGAACAAATGGAAAAACATCTTGTGCTGATTTTATTGCTCAAATGATCAGTGTTGATGAACCCTGTGGTCTATTAGGAACATTGGGTAAAGGTATTTATCCTGACCTGGTAGAAACTGGATATACAACACCTGATGCAATTTCGTGCCATGCATGGTTAGCGGATCTTAAAGCAGAAAATACCAGGCAAGCAGTTATGGAAGTTTCTTCACATGCACTTACTCAAGGTCGGGTAAACGGTATTCATTTCAATAATGCCGTGTTTACTAATGTAAGTCGTGATCATCTTGATTTTCATGGTGATATGGAAAGCTATATTGACGCTAAATCAAAGTTGTTTAAATTTCCCGGGTTAACAAATGCCATTATTAATGTTGATGATGAAGCTGGTCGAAATATTGCGAATAATTTACCAGAAAATATACGTTGTATTCGTTACGGTTTAAATGAATTATTCACGCCTGATGTATTTGCATCTGACATTAAACTTGATGAAAACGGACTGTCGATGAAAGTAACAACCCCGTGGGGTAATGGGGAGTTTACTTCACCTGTGATGGGGCATTTCAATACAAGTAACCTGTTAGTTGTTTTGTCAGTGATGTTGTTACAGGGAGTTGAATTAAAAACAGTTTTGAGTCGCTTAACTACAATAGAAAGCGTACCGGGTCGTATGCAACGTTTTGGTGGAAAAGAGCATCCTTTGGTCATTGTAGATTTTGCTCATACACCGGATGCTTTAGAGCAAGTCTTAAACTCTTTACGTCAACATACTCAACATAATTTATGGTGTGTATTTGGGTGTGGTGGTGATCGTGATAAAGGCAAGCGTCCTTTAATGGGTGCGATTGCTGAGGAAAAAGCAGATTATATTGTTTTAACAAATGATAACCCCAGAAGTGAAACCCCGGAAAAAATTATTGAAGATATTAAAAGCGGAATTACAAAAGTTAATAATGTGACGATAGAAAAAGATCGTCAGACTGCTATCCATTTTGCAATTGATCAGGCGAAGGCAGGTGATGTTGTTTTAATTGCAGGCAAAGGTCATGAAAACTATCAACTTATAGGTGATAAGAAATATCCATTTAATGATGCTGAAGAAGTACAGCAACAACTTGAGGCATGTGCAGGATGAATCAGGTAGATACATTAAATTCATTTACCATGTCGCTTGATGATATTGCAGAAATATTATCTGCCAAACGTATGGGTGAAAATATTCAGGTTAAAGGTATATCTACTGACACCAGAACAATTAAAGGTGGCGAGTTATTTCTTGCACTTAAAGGTCCAAATTTTGATGGACATGATTTCGTGAATGTCGCTATTGAAAATGGTGCGGTTGCTTGTTTGGTTGAGCATGAAGTTGATGCTTCAAATACTGTAGTAACAAAAGATACACATCATGCTTTAGGGTTACTGGCAAATTCCTGGCGTAAAAGGTTTAAACAGTCTGTATTTGCAATTACTGGTAGTAACGGAAAAACCACAGTTAAAGAAATGATCGCAAGTATAGTTAATCAAGAACAAACAGCTATGGCAACACATGGCAACCTGAATAATGATATTGGTGTGCCATTAACCTTGTTTCGATTAAATGAATCTTATGATGCTGCAGTTATTGAAATGGGTGCCAATCATACAGGTGAAATAAAATACTTAACTAATATTGCTTTACCTGATATCGCAATTGTAACCAATGTCGGTGCTGCGCACCTGGAGGGCTTTGGTAGCATTGAAAACACAGCTAAAGCTAAAGCTGAAATTTTTCAGGGTTTATCAGAATCAGGTTATGCAATTATTAACGCCGATGATTCATTTTCTGATTATTTTAAAGACATGACTGCTCAATACAAAGTACTTAGTTTTGCCATTAAGAATGAAGCAGATGTGATGGGGCAATGGGAACCTGGTACAGATGGCTGCAATATAAAGGTAACGACTCCGGTTGGTCAGTGTGAAATTAAACTTAAGTTGCTTGGCCGTCATAATGTCATGAATGCACTTGCTGCAATTGCGGCAGTAATCGCTGCAGGTATTTCTTTAGAGCAAGCTGTAAAGGGGTTGGAAGATTTAAAACCGGTCAATGGCCGTTTGCAATTAAAACCTGGTATTAATGACAGTCGTGTTATTGATGATACCTATAATGCGAATCCAACTTCATTACATGCTGCATTAAATGTATTACAGGATTATTCAGGTAAACGCTATTTAGCATTAGGTGATATGGGTGAGTTAGGTGCAAATGCCGATGAGTTACATATTGATGCCGGTGTTTACGCGAAAAAGACAGGGGTGGATTGTTTATATTCATTCGGAAAATTAGCAGCTAAAGCTGCAAAAGAATTTGGTGGAAATGGATTTTGCTATGACAAGCATGAAGACATGATTGATGCATTACGAGAAGAACTTTCACAAGATGTCACGCTTTTAGTGAAAGGTTCAAGAAGTATGCATATGGAAAATGTTGTGAATGCGCTAACGATGGCAGAAAGGTAAAAAGATGCTTTATCACTTAGCACAATATTTACAGGAATTTTATAGTGGCTTTAATGTTTTTAACTATTTAACGTTAAGAACAATTTTGGGTGTTTTAACAGCATTATTAATTTCACTTTTGATCGGCCCTTATATGATCAAAAAATTGAGTTCATACAAAATGGGGCAGCCAATACGTGATGATGGTCCGGAGTCACATTTTAGTAAAGCGGGTACACCAACAATGGGCGGTGCTCTTATTATTGTAGCAATTGCTATAAGTACTTTGTTATGGGCTGATTTATCAAATCGTTTTGTTTGGGTTGTGATTGCAGTTATGTTTATGTATGGCGCAATTGGTTGGGTTGATGATTATAAAAAACTTGTTAAACAGGATCCAAAAGGACTGGCCTCACGCTATAAATATTTGTGGCAGTCGATAGCCGGATTTGGAGTGGCTATTTATTTATTTAATTCAGCTATTGCGCCAATTGAAACTCAACTCATTGTTCCATTTTTTAAAGATATTATTATTCCATTAGGTTTGGTTTCTTATGTGCTACTAACTTACTTTGTCGTTGTAGGTACAAGTAATGCTGTTAATTTAACCGATGGTCTTGATGGTTTAGCGATTTTACCTTCAGTTATGGTTGCGGGCGCTTTAGGTATTTTTGCTTACCTTTCAGGTAACTCAGTTTTTTCTGAATACCTTTCTATCCCTTATGTTCCAGGTGTTGGTGAACTGGTTATTTTTTGTGGAGCACTTGTTGGAGCCGGTCTGGGTTTTCTCTGGTTTAACACATACCCCGCGATGGTGTTTATGGGAGATGTAGGAGCTTTAGCATTAGGAGCTGCACTAGGAGTAGTTGCAGTGATGGTTCGCCAGGAGTTTGTCTTATTTATTATGGGAGGGGTATTTGTTGTTGAAACCTTATCCGTCATTCTCCAGGTTGCTTCATTTAAATTAACCGGTAAAAGAATATTTCGCATGGCTCCATTACATCATCATTTTGAATTGAAAGGATGGCCGGAACCGCGAGTCATTGTTCGTTTTTGGATTATTACAGTAATTCTTGTGTTAATCGGCTTAGCATCATTAAAGATTCGGTAATAAAAAATAGATGTTGGCAGAAAATATACAAATAGCAGGTAACGATATAGAAAATATGGATAACTTGTCTCACAAGCGTGTTTTAGTTGTTGGTTTGGGGAAAACCGGGTTGTCCTGTGCGCGTTATTTAAGTGAGCATGGTGTTGAAGTTGCTGTAACGGATAGTCGTACTCATCCTCCTGCCTTAGATGAATTACAGGAAATGTATCCTGATATCGCAGTCTTTGTTGGTGGATTTGATTCTGAAGCTTTTAAACGAGCAACATGTCTGATTGTTAGCCCGGGAATATCATTACGTGAACCTTTAATTGCAGAGGCACGAGCTCGTGGTGCTGAGATTGTTGGTGATATTGAATTATTTTCACGGAATGTGGATGCACCAGTTATTGCCATTACAGGCTCAAATGGAAAAACTACAGTAACAACAATACTTGGTGAAATGGCAAAAACTGCTGGTATGGATGTAAGAGTGGGTGGGAATATAGGCGTGCCTGCTTTAGATTTATTACATGAACCGCGCCCTGATTTATATATTCTTGAGTTATCAAGTTTTCAGCTTGAAACAACAG
>DAOVYB010000040.1 GCA_030635835.1 Gammaproteobacteria bacterium | reverse complement strand
CGTGATTTAGTTGTTGAACTGGCTAAAACACACAGTATGCCTGTTGAAGAAGTTGCAATTAGTGAAAAAGAATTTCTCGCTGCAGATGAAATCTGGCTAACCAGCTCAACCAAAGAAATCCTGCCCGTCACGAAAATAAATGAACAGCAAGTAGGTAATGGCAAACCCGGCCCGGTTTGGCAGGACATGTTCCAAAAATATCAGGATTACAAAGAAACTTTACGTAAATAAAAAACCACTGGGAACACAGGGGGCACGGGGAATTTCTAGTATTAAATCGGTGAATGTTGATAAAAGTATATATTCATCTTGTTTAAGAAAAAATGATCCCTATATTTAAGCGTTATGACTGAACAAACAGACGAACATTTTAACTTTCCTTGTGACTTCCCGATCAAGATTATGGGACGATGTGACTGTGAGCTCGAAACACTGGTAGTTGAAATCATTAATAAACATGTGGATGACCTGGGCGAGAATGCTGTTAAAAGCCGTCCAAGTGGTAAAGGAAATTTTATAGCTGTGACTGTCACAGTTAAAGCACATAGCCGTGAACAGCTTGATAATATTTACATGGAGCTGACTGCTCGTGAAGAAGTGCTAATGGCCTTGTGATATAAAAAAATAAACCACTGGGGACACAGGGTACACTGGGGAAAATACTCTACGAAATGTTCCATCATCCTAATTATCTTTTAAAATAAAATATGTTCCCCGTGTTCCCTGTGTTCCCAGTGGTTAAAATGATCTTATGAAATCAGCCCCCAAAACACTTATTATTCGTGACCTTGGCTTACAAGAGTACGAACCCATCTGGCAGGCAATGCAAACATTCACTGCGGAACGCGATGAGTCCACAGCTGATGAATTATGGTGCCTGGAACATCCGCCTGTATTTACCATGGGGCTTAATGGTAAAAAAGAACATATCCTCAATATCAAAAATATTCCGGTAATTAATATTGATCGTGGCGGGCAAATTACTTATCACGCACCCGGGCAACTTGTCATTTATACATTGATTGATCTTAAGAGATTAAATCTTGGTGTTAAAGATCTTGTTAATACAATTGAAAATGCCATTATTCAATTACTTGAATCTTATGGCATTGATGCACAAGGAAAAGAAAATGCACCTGGTGTATACGTTAATGGGGATAAAATTGCCGCTTTAGGCCTGCGTATTAAACGTAACAAAAGTTATCACGGCCTATCATTAAATATTGATATGGACTTAAATCCTTTTCAGCAGATAAATCCTTGTGGTTATGCCGGATTAAAGGTCACGCAAATTAAAGACCTTAAGCCTGAACTGAATTCAACGAATATTAAAAACGACTTAATCAAACATTTAAGCCAGCTTCTCGGCTACAATGAAGTTAATGTCATTGCGAACCATGTTCTTAATGGTGAAACAATCTCATAAATATATCAGTAAACTTTATCAGAGATTACTTCGCCCGCTAAAACTGGACTGGTAATGACCGGGAAACAAAATGAGCGATAAAGAAAACGACATTAATGAAGTGCTTCCACGCCCGACTAACCCGTTAAAAGGTGAATCAAAAACATCACGCATTCCCATTAAGGTTGTTCCTGCTAAAACCAAGTTAAGAATTCCGCCATGGATTCGGGCGCGCGCACCTAACGGGCCTGAAGTCGCCCGACTTAAAAATGTATTACGCGAAAAAAATCTTTATACCGTTTGTGAAGAAGCTGCTTGTCCGAATATCGGTGAATGTTTTAATCATGGTACGGCAACCTTTATGATTATGGGTGATATATGTACCCGTCGCTGTCCTTTTTGTGATGTCGCACATGGCAAACCCAAACCATTAGATACCGAAGAACCTGGTCATATCGCAACGACTATTTCTGATATGAAATTAAAATATGTCGTTATCACATCAGTTGATCGTGATGATTTGCGAGATGGTGGCGCTAAACACTTTGCAGATTGTATTGCCGCAACACGGCAACAAAGCCCGGATACAAAAATAGAAATTTTAACACCGGACTTTCGTGGTCGTATGGATGTTGCGCTTGAACATTTAGCCAGCCACCCTTGTGATGTCTTCAATCACAATCTGGAAACCATTCCTCGTTTATATAAGCAAGCACGCCCCGGTGCAGACTATCACTGGTCACTAAACTTATTAAAACAACATAAAGAAATTTTACCTAATGTACCGACCAAGTCTGGCCTGATGTTAGGCTTAGGTGAAGAACTTAGTGAAGTTGAAGAAGTGATGCTTGATATACGCAAACACAATGTAAACATGCTAACTCTTGGGCAATATTTGCAACCCAGCCAACATCACTTACCTGTTGCACGTTATGTTACACCAGATGAATTTGATCAGTTACGGATAACCGGTGAAAAGATGGGCTTTGATAATGTCGCAAGCGGTCCAATGGTACGTTCATCCTATCATGCGGATTTACAGGCAGCAGGCAATAAAACCTCATAATTCATTTTATACTTATTAAAGATAGTCAAAATCACTTATGATTTATTACCAATTTTTCAGTGAAGATAATTTTATACTTAGTATATTTTATGGCAATGTTTCTTCTCAAGAACTCCATGAACTTATAGATAAGTTGAAAAATATTGATCAGAAAGAAGGGGGAATGCGTGGACTTAACGTCCTTTGTAAAAATGTAAAATCTAACAAAATAAAAACAAAAGATATTATGAATGCTGGCGAGAGGATGCAACGAGTTAATTTTAGAAAGAATGGTAAAAATGCTATTATCGCCAAAACATTACTCTCTTATGGCTTATCGCGAGTGTATAAAGTTGCAACTGATATGAGCAATCAGGACGAGTTAAAAATTTATAAAGAAAAAGGATTAGCCGACGCTATTAACTGGTTAGGCGTGAATCATTTAAGCGAACAAATTCAGGAAAAAATTGAACAGTGTGAATCTAATACTACATTATAAAATTTAGTGATATTGTTGGCTCCACTGCGTTTGAGCCAACCTACAAATTAACAGTAGGTTGGTTCAAGGAACAAAGTGACGGAACCAACAAAGAGTACAGGGTAAGAACATTCTTTCGTTTACACAAAATATATTAAAAGGTAGCCCGGATGAAATGGAATGCAATCCGGGGAAACAGGTTTAAACTCTCTCTCCCGGATTCCGTTTCGCTGCATCCGGGCTACAAATACAAAAATTAAATTATACTTTATACCGCTAAAGCTTTAACTTTAATTCTTCTTCCTTGATCTTCACCTGATTTAATTTACCCCAAATAAACTTCAATGCTTTAAACGAAACAAAAGACAAAGTACTGGCGGCAACCCCACCTAAAATAAAATAAAATTCTATATCTTCCGGGAAATCATTCTTACTGGCTAACTCACTGATATCACCAAAATAACTTATCAATGTAAATACAATCAAACCAATAGCTGTCATCGTAAAAAACATAAAAAAGGGTAAAATAAACATAGCAATAAATAATAGAAAAATCTTTGGTAAAGCTGCATCAGAAGCCTCGATAAGCTTAGTCATACTAGCAAGTTCAGCTTCATTCATTGATGAGTTTTTATCTTTATTTTTTAGTAGAGCACTTAACAATTGACCAATCATTTATAATCTCTCTTGTCCACTATCAATAAATCAACGACCTTCGTAAAGAATTTTCCAGTTTTCTTCTGTCTTACTTAAATATAATCGTTTATATATTTCGCTTTTAAAATTATTTGATTTGTAATCCTGATGCAGACGTACAACTGCAATTTGTCTTTTATCTTTAGATTTTTTTGGATAAACCAGGATTGATAATTCAGACAACTTAACAGACTGGTAGGTTTTATTTTTTGCTAATAAACGTTTACGTGCTGACCAGCTTTTTAAATCATGTGATGAGCTCCAGAAATCTTCACCATAATGCGATAAGTATTTATTCACATTCATACTTTCCCAGTCAACACGCCAGTCTTCGACTGCATTTAAGATTGACTGTTTTTCTTTTTTCCAGCTGGCATAATCAATCCATTCAACTTTATCGGTAATCACTACCGGTGTAATACCTGGTTTGATCTCACTTTTAAGTGCTTTAAGGTCAATATTTGTTAATACGACACAACCTTCACTATCACGCGGTGGCCGACTGTAATAACCTTTATCTGTACCATGCAACCATATGCCATAACCCGTTTTTCCGTTACGTTTATCCAGCTCATTCGGATAGTTTACCGGGAATGCACCACTGCCATATTTATCTGGTAATTTATCCGGACCTATCCATGAGGTAACAAAGTACACACCTTCAGGTGTACGTAAGTCACCTTTCACACTCTTATCACCAATCAGTTTACCTGTCGTAATATAATAATCATTAACTTCTTCAAGTAAGTCACCTGACTCCTGTCGGGTAAAAACATATAAACGATTGGCTTTCTTATCTATCAATAATGCTTTTTTTACTGACGCACCTAAAGCAAGAATCTGTCTTGGCCAAGTGTTTCTTTTATTATTATTTAATAAGGCGCGTAAACGAAGTCGGGCTTCTTCTCTTAAACGTGTAAGTTGTTGCTTTTTATCCTTTGCAAGAGCAGGAATGATTGATGCCAATAAGGGTGTTTGAGCTTTGTTATTCATACCACTATATCTTGATAACAACAGGTCACCTTTTAATAAATAGGCTAACTGAAAATCCGGTACTTTCTTTATCAGCTTATCCAGCACATCTAATGCAGTATCTAACTTTCCTGACTTAAAAAATAAAATTGCTTTTAGAAGTTCAGCTTCATAATCTTTAGGATAAATACGCAAACGTTTTTCAAGCTTGCTTAGTACTGAACTAATTTCACCGGAAGTAGATGGGTTAATATAACTGTTATCAGGTTCAGATAATTTTGCCAGCTGCATATCTTCAGCAACAGTGACTGAAAGCATCGCACTTAAACATAAATATAAAGAGATGCGTTTAACCATCATAAGAATTTAAAGACTCTTTTCCTGAAAAATTCGCCAGCCATTATTGGTGTAAAGTAAAACCATTTGTTTATTGCTTACATCATGAAATCCATTCGACTGATATGACTGTTTAAAATTCACTACGGCCTGCTTGCCGGTATTTTTTTCAATATTTAATTCTGATAAGGCTACTTTTATCCAACTTGGTTTTTTTAATCGATAGCGCCGTGACTGCAACCAGCTCTTACGTGACAAACCATTCGAGGGTTCATATTGCTTATGATAAAAAGATAAATAGATATCAACCGCCTGTGCAGACCATGCTGCAGACCATGCATTTAATACCGTTTCGAGTGATTCATTATTTTTTACTTGCTCAACTGATGTTATCACCTTCGTCTGAATAACAGGTGTTTCTACTTTGACATCTAGCTTAGCTTGTTCAACAACTTCGTTTACAACCTGCTCCGCTGATATCGTTTCTTCAGATTTTTGCGGTTCAGTTACAACCTCTTCATTCACTTTAGTCTCTGTAGACGCATTTTTATTATGACTTTGTTTGTTGTCTTCTAATGAAACAGAAGCGATGCTGATTGCAGCAGGTTTTAAATCTATTTGAAGTGCCTTGCTATAGGCCTCTCTTGCCATCGCAACATTTATTGTGGTGAGGTTTTCATATAATGCTCCATAACCTTTATGCGCTCGCAAACCCTGATCAAGCGTTGCTTTAGCCTTTTGGGTGTTTTTTTGCTTTAAATAAAGTGCTGCAAGGTTGTTATATGCTTCAGGAAAGCCGGGGAAAGCGTGAATAAGGGACTGGTAAGCAGATATAGCGTCGCTCAACTGGCCTTGTGCTGCAAGGTGTTGCGCCTCTGCAAATTTTTGTGCCATTTCATTTTCAGCAGCAGCAAAACTGAGACTTGAAGTGAAGGACAATAAAGCAATAACGAAAATACTTTTTCGAAACAAGCTATTTACCATCTGTAATTCCCTGATAATTATCTAAATACCTGCAATAATTATAACAAGCTATATAAAAGGTACAAATCGAATTACTTGTTCAGTTCATGTTCCTGCTTCAATTTGTGGTAATCGAGTCGTTCCATCAAATAACAAAGGCAATCCTGACGAATAATTTTCTCATCCAGCGTCAGCATCGACGGCATCAGCGGCACTGAAAAGCGTAAAATTCCCTTTTCACAGGAAAAATACTCATTAACCACATCATTCCCTTCTTCATTAATGGCCAGTAAACTTGCTGTATCCGCACAATTCACTTGCGCCAGAATCGTACCTGCGGCTATCTCCTGAAAATTTAAATGATCCATATCGCCAATAAAATTAAGCGACGCATTGTTTTTCTCAATGCCGAAATCAACACCTTCAGCCACTTTTACCGTTGCTACTGTATGAAACACATCAATATCATGTTCAGCAACTTCATGAGAAGGGAAGGCCTGTAAATGAAGACAGGCATTTATAAATTCCTCTGCATGTTCCTGACCCTGTGCATCTTCTGCTTTGCCACATTCAATGGTGGTTGCAGGACATAACTCAGATAAAGCCAGCGACAAAACACTGTCTGGCCGTCTAAAATACACCACGGTTCGACTAAATAAGTTCGCAAGATGAAAAAATGGGCTATCAAGTTCATTGATACAGGCGTAATGCGGATTAAGCCCTGTATTATTATGAATATCTATCGCGGCGAATAATGGAACCGAAGCAAGAATTGCCAGCAGCTCCTGCGCCATTGCGCCTTCTGCTGTTGTATTATTTTTTTTCCAGATACGATTAAAATCCTGCTGCCCTTGCAGCACTCGCAATCCTTCTGCAGCAGCAACCACGTTACCAATGAAAAGATATAAACTACGTGGCAAAGCTTCTTCGCCGTAATTTAATAATAATTTACGTGCCGCATCCCAGCCGGTTGTTTCATTCCCATGCAGTAACACTGAAACAAACAGCACATCATCACGTTTTCCCTTTAATCGAATGAGTGTCGGCCCATTAAGATGTTGATGTAAATCCCTGGCATCTGCTTCTAATAACCCATCGGGTATTTCATCTAGCACCGTTAAGCTGGAGGTTTGTTTATCCAGCTTTTGATAATGCCAGCGATGCACCGGTTCACCACTATTTTGATTTTCAATATAGGCTTTAGTTAATGCATTCATATCATGGCCATGTTTTTTCACAAACAAACGTTGCCATGTACTGCCATTTTGACCGGACTTAACCCTTTCATGAATAATGCCGAGATACTTATCACTGTCTTCAGTTGAAATACCTAATGTTGTTAAACCCTGATAGGCTAAAGGTAAAAGCTTATCCAGAATGAGATCGCGTGCATTGATATCTTCTTCATTAATCCAGCGTTGCGAACTTCGCAAACCTAACCTGGCAGCGGCATAAAAATTATCACGCGCACTACTTTGAGGTAGTTGATTTTCGATAGGTTCATCTAACTGCGCCAGTGCCGTTACCGTACCATAATAAAATGCCGCATTCGCAATGGCATCGAGTGTAGTCGGGCCTGCCGGAACCACCCGTTGTTCAATCCTTAAATGCGGTTCACCGCTTTCATCAAAACCAATCAAAGGTCTGTTCCAGCGCCAGATTGTTCCGTTATGCAAACGCAAGTGCGCAAGTGTTTCATCTTCTTCAAGTTCAACAGGTAACAAAACAGGATAGTGTTCAAGATTTTCCTTAAAACATTCAAACAGTGATTCACGGATATAACTATCACCAAAGGTAACACGGCGTATAGGGCCAAAGGCCGCACCGTCATAACCACCCACTGCAACGGCCTGTTCAAATACGGGGATCCGCGTTTCATCCCAGAGATCTTTTCCAAACAGGTAAGGTGAATTTGTGCTTAATGCCAGTAATGGCCCGGTTAAAGCAATACTGGCATTAAAAAAACGAACCGCATTATCCAGGTTGACCTGAAGATGAATTTGAAATGATGTTGCTGCCGCTTCCATCATCACATCACGATGTGTAACACGCAGATGTTCAACACCATTAATATCAAAAACCAGCGGTTTGCCTTTACGTTGATGTAAGACTTCTCGGTTTAAAGCACGATAGCGTTTCATTTTGGACATATTTGCCAGACTTAACATGTCATTTTCCAGCGTTGGCAAAATACCGATCATAACAATATCACTATGCAATTCTTCAGCTGTGTTTTTACATGTTTGCCAGGTTTCATCTAACTCATGCTGCATTTGCGTTAACGCATCACCGCTTAAATCACAGGGCGTGCTGTTTACCTCAACATTAAAATTTGCAAGTTCAGGGCTGGCAAGCGGACTGTCTAAATTTTTTAGAAAGGTTTCATTGATGGGAGCAGGATGAAGTTGTTCATCAATCAGCCAGGATTCAAGTTCAAATCCGGCGCGGCCAGAAACAGACGAAAACTTTTTTTCTTTAAACCAGCTTTCTAATATTGCAGTTTCTTTTTCTAAGGACTTTTTAAAACGGTTAAAATCTGTATGACTAAAACTACTTGTACGAATTTCCTCACCCATTTTAAGTCCTTAGGATTAGTTATAAAATTATTGCCTACTCTTTAAGTATAGATCAAGCTCAGTTAGTCTTTCAGGTGTGCCAATGTCATGCCAGCTTCCCTGATACAATTCGCCACTCACCTTATGCTGTTCCATTGCTTTACGCAAAACGGGCGCAAGAGCCAGCTTACCCTTTGGGTAATCTTTAAATAAATCGGGATGATAAACACCGATACCACTAAAGGTTTTTTTATTTTCACCTGAATGCTCAACCGCAGCTGATGGCGTTAAAACAAAATCACCGTCTGGATTATGTGGTGGGTTATTCACTAAAACCAAATGCGCTAAACCCTTTAACGAAGCTGGTAATAATGAAATATCATAATCACAAAAAATGTCTCCATTAATCACGATAAAAGCATTATCACCTAATAAAGGCAAAGCGTTAAGAATTCCACCTGCTGTTTCTAATGCCTCTGGTTCTGCAGAATAATGAATATTTAAACCATAACGTGAACCATCACCTAATGCCTGTTCAATTTTTTCGCCTAACCATGCATGGTTAATAATAACATCAGTAACCTGTGCAGATTTTAATTTTTCTAAATGATATTCAATCAACATTTTACCCGCCACTTCTAATAGTGGTTTAGGTGTATTGTCGGTTAAAGGTCGCATGCGCTCACCACGACCTGCTGCTAATATCATTGCTTTCAAAGAATTTCACCCAGTAATATTTGTAATGGTTTAAATTCAGGATAACGTTTTAACACATCAAAAATGTAATCCATGGTAAGAGGAATATCATTGAGATAACCGTCTTTGCCATCCCGATGATAAAGCCGTGAAAATATACCGGCCACTTTTAAATGACGCTGTAATCCCATTAAATCAAACCAGCGTAAAAACTCATCAAAACTCACATTTTGAATAATACCTGATGATTCTGCTTCACCATGATAATACTTCACCCAGTTCTCAACTTGTTGCCTTGGCCAGCTGATATAACAATCTTTTAATAAAGAAACCAAATCATAAGTGACCGCCCCAATTACCGCATCCTGAAAATCGATGACACCGGGCGCATCAGGATTAGCGTTATTTACCATCAGGTTTCGTGAATGATAATCACGATGTACACAAACCTGGGGTTGCGTTAAGGCATTATTAATTAGCTGAGAAAATGTTTGCTCAAGGATTTTATTTTGTTCCTGGGTTAAATTGATATTCAAATGTTTTGTTAAATACCATTCCGGAAACAAAGACAACTCATTAAGTAATAACTGTTCGTCATAAGCAGGCAGATCCGGTGCTTTATTTTTTTGCATCAGCAACAGCGGCTTCATTGCTGATGTATACATTTCATCAACCGACTCTTGATTCAACTCAGATAAAAAGACGGTATTACCCAGATCACTGAGTAAAAGGAAACCCTGTTCTAAGTCCTGTTGCAAAATTTGTGGCACATTTAAACCGTAGCCGAGAAGTAACTTTGCAATATGGATAAATGGCTGACAGTCTTCCTTTTCAGGCGGCGCATCCATAATAATATAAGTGTTTTGTGCATCGGTAATACGAAAATAACGACGAAAACTGGCATCTGCTGAGGCAGGGGCAATAGTCTGATAGGTTATACCACTCTCATTTAACCAAACTTTCAGTTGTTCTAATCGTTGATCCACTTTATTCTCCTGTTAGAAAACATATTATACAATGTAAAGATTAACAAATATATTTAACGCAGAATCGCAAAGGGCGCGAAGTAATAATGTTTTTCTTTGAATTCTCTATTCCTTGACAAATATTCTGCAGTTTTTATGCGGCCGAGCATTAAATCGCAAATTTAACAAGAGATATTAAATGAACAAGGTAAAACAAAACAAAAAAAATCATTTTGATATTCTTGATGTCATTCGCGGTTTTGCGATCCTGCTAATGTTTATTTATCACTTCAGCTATGACCTGGATTATTTTGGTTATATTGAGCAAAACTTTGTTCAGGATGCTTTCTGGATTAACTTTCGAACTGTGATCGTGTCATTATTTTTATCTGTCATGGGCATCAGCTTATATCTTTCCAGTTATCACGGTTTACGCAAAAAAAGTTTCCAAAAGCGGCTTATGCTACTCATTTTATATTCTGCATTAGTCAGTTTGAGCACCTGGGTTATGTTCCCGCAAGCCATGATCTTTTTTGGCATTCTGCATTTCATTACTGTCGCCAGTATTCTGGGACTGCTATTTATTCAGCTTGGCATAATTAATTTATTTCTCGGGATTTCTTT
>DAOVYB010000008.1 GCA_030635835.1 Gammaproteobacteria bacterium | reverse complement strand
CACCCCACTGCAATCCAAGCTGATTCATGCGCCGGACAATACTGCCTTCACTTGTCATACTGCCTTTATAACCCGGATTCCATGGCCCACCACGTATTAGTCGACAATTTGAAGAAAATTTAATGCACTGATCGTATAAACCATTTTGTTGAGCATTGATATCCAGCGCAATGCCATATGAGTGATTACTAAACCGGGTTCGATTATGCTCATGATCTGTTTTACCGCGCGTCATACCGACCCGATAGCCCGTTACCTCTGCGATATACTCACCCTGCTTTATTAATTCAAGCAAAGTCTGCTCAATATCATTTGCCAGTAACTTGCATATAGAAAATGATTTTAAACCCGGTAAATTAATTTTCACCTGATCTTCCTGACAAACCGTGCAGCCCGTAGTTGCATCAATTTCTTCTTTGCTCAACTTAGAATAGCTATGTTGTACCGTCTTTAGATCAACAGCACGCTTAAGTTTGACATTCCATTTATAGGTTTTATAAGTACAGCTAGAAGCTTCTGCATAAGTGATTAATGGAATAGAAAGGAGTGTAAACAACAGCAGATAAATCATCTTATTATTTTTCATCCTTGAAAACTAACAAAAAAAATGGCTAAAGGAAATCCTTTAGCCACTTATGAATATATTAACTCATTCTAATAAATGATTAATCCGGTTTAATTCGATACTCAGCTGAGCGCGCATGCGCGGTTAAACTTTCACCACGGCCAAGTATTGATGCTGTTTTGCCTAATTCAGAAGCACCATCCGCAGAACACATGATTAAGCTTGAACGTTTTTGAAAATCATAAACGCCTAATGGTGAACTGAATCGTGCAGTGCGTGATGTGGGTAAAACATGGTTTGGACCAGCACAATAATCGCCTAATGCTTCAGCAGTATATCGTCCCATAAAAATCGCACCGGCATGTTTAATTTTTTTAGACATCGCTTGCGGATCTTCAACAGACAATTCTAAATGTTCAGGTGCAATAAAATTAGCCACTTCAATGGCTTCATTTTCATCTTTAACCTGAATTAACGCACCTCGGTCATTTAATGACTTTGATATAATATCTTTGCGTTCCATTGTTGGTAACAACTTTTCAATACTGGCATGAACCTTATCAAGAAATGCTGCATCCCAAGAAACTAAGATTGATTGCGCATCTTCATCATGTTCAGCTTGTGAGAATAAATCCATCGCAATCCAGTCCGGATCAGTTTTGCCATCGCACACTACCAGGATTTCAGATGGACCAGCAATCATATCAATCCCAACACTGCCAAATACCATCGACTTGGCTGTCGCGACATAAATATTTCCCGGGCCTACTATTTTATCAACACCAGGAACCGTTTCTGTACCATAAGCAAGTGCCGCTACGGCTTGTGCACCACCCACTGCAAAGACAGTATCAACGCCTGCAATTTTTGCTGCAGCCAATACCATATCATTCACCACACCATCAGGTGTAGGAACAACCATCACTATTTCTTCAACGCCAGCCACTTTAGCAGGGATAGCATTCATTAATACTGATGACGGATAAGTCGCCTTACCACCGGGGACATATAAGCCAACCCGATCTAAGGCTGTAATTTGCTGGCCTAATAAGGTGCCATCGTCTTCAGTATATGACCATGACTCCATTAGTTGATGTTTGTGATAGCTGTGTACTCGCTCAGCTGCTATTTCTAAAGCCTGACGTTGTTCAGCAGGAATGTTATTTAAGGCTTCATCTAACTGTTCTTGTGTAATAGTCAGTTCTTTCATTGAACTAACATTCATACGATCAAACTTATTGGTATATTCAACTAACGCATCATCACCACGTTGACGAATATTTTTTAACACGTCACGAACTGTTGAATTAACCTGATCATCAGAGACACCTTCCCATGCAAGTAAGGAGTCCATTTGTGACTGATAATCAGTTTGAGTCGTTATTAAGCGTTTAATGTTCATAATGTAATATCTAGTTTAGTGCATAATTTGAGGAGATTTCTTCGCCCAATAAAAACTGGACTCGCAAAGACGTACTATTTACGATTTTTAACTGCTTCTGCAATATGATCTATTAAAGCTTTAACTTTTGCATGTTTCATTTTCATCGACGCTTTATTCACAACGAGTCGAGAACTAATATCTGCGATATGTTCTAAAGGTTCAAGCCCATTAGCTTTTAACGTATTACCGGTATCAACCACATCAATAATACGATCAGCAAGTCCTACTAATGGTGCTAATTCCATAGAGCCATAAAGTTTAATCACTTCAACCTGTTTGCCTTGTTCCGCGTAATAACGACGTGCACAATTTACAAACTTGGTTGCAATGCGTAAACGTCCTTCAGGTTCTTTTACACCAACAGGACCTGCTGTCATAAGACGGCATTTTGCAATTTCAAGATCAAGTGGTTCATACAAACCTTCACCACCATGTTCAAGCAAAACATCTTTACCGGCAACACCAATATCCGCCGCTCCATATTGCACGTAAGTTGGAACATCGGTTGCACGAATAATAACGAGCTTTACATCATCATGATTAGTATCAAGAATGAGTTTACGACTGGTTTCAGGATCATCTTTTGGTACGATACCAGCGTGAGCAAGTAATGGCATAGTCTCTTTAAAGATACGGCCTTTAGATAATGCAATAGTTAATACTTCACTCATAATTTAACTCTTAATTTAATATATCTTTCTTATTCAGGTACTCGTCGAATAGTCGCGCCCAGTTGTTGCAGTTTTTCTTCAATACATTCATAACCACGATCGATATGATAAATTCTTTCAACCGTAGTATCGCCTTCTGCAACGAGTCCTGCGATAACTAAACTTGCTGATGCACGTAAATCGGTTGCCATTACAGGTGCGCTTTTTAATTTTTCCACACCTCTGACTATTGCGGTATTACCATTAACTTCAACATCTGCACCCATGCGTTTTAATTCCTGCACATGCATAAATCGATTTTCAAATATTGTTTCAGTAATACTGGATGAACCTTCTGCAACGGCATTCAATATAGAAAATTGTGCCTGCATATCGGTCGGGAAAGCAGGATATGGCGCTGTTTTTACATCAATTGCTTTAGCACGTTTACCTTTCATATCCAGAGAGATCCAATCTTCTCCCATTTCAATTTCGGCACCGGCTTCTTCAAGCTTTGATATTACCGAATCCAGTAAACTTGGATCCGTATCTTTTAATTTTACACTACCACCCGTTACCGCTGCAGCAACAAGGTAAGTACCTGTTTCAATTCGATCAGGCAAAATATCATAAGTTGTGCCGTGCATACGCTCAACACCTTCGATAGTAATGGTATCGGTACCTGCACCACTGACTTTTGCTCCCATTGCATTTAAGCAATTGGCTAAATCAACCACTTCCGGTTCACGTGCGGCATTTTCTAAAATGGTGGTTCCTTCAGCCAAACAAGCTGCCATCATCAGATTTTCTGTACCGGTAACTGTCACCACATCTAAAACAATTTTTGCACCTTGTAAGCGTTTGCATTTTGCTTTGATGTAACCATTCTCAACTTTGATATCCGCACCCATGAGTTCCAAACCATGAATATGTAAATTCACCGGACGCGCACCAATCGCACAACCGCCAGGTAGTGAAACTTCCGCTTCACCAAAGCGAGCCAGTAAAGGCCCCAATACTAAAATGGAGGCACGCATGGTTTTAACCAATTCATAAGGTGCAACATAACTTTCGATTGTTGTTGGATTAACTTCAACATCCATTTTTTCATCCATGGTCAGACTTACGCCCATGCGACCAAGTAATTCCATGGTGGTCGTAATATCGTGCAAATGCGGAATATTACGAACTAAGACAGGCTCATCAGATAATAGAGTTGAAACAATAATCGGCAAGGCTGCATTTTTAGCGCCTGAAATGCGAATCTCACCCTTTAAAGGTGTACCACCGGTAATGATTAGTTTATCCATAGTTTTATAATTCTGTCTTTTTAAATGATTTCAAAAATATTTATGAGTTCTTATCTGTGTCTCGGATAACGAGAAGCTAGAGAACAAGGCAAAATATTATGAAAAAGCGGAGCTTACATTAAGTAAGTGAGCATTTTGAATAATGTTTTAACGCCGTTATCTCGCTTCTCGTTATTCGAGACTATTGTACTTGAAGTTTTTGAGCCTTTTCCCATTCAGAAGGCGTAAACGTTTTTATTGTTAAAGCATGTACTTCACCACTGGTAATCTTATCACCTAAAGTGGCATACACTTTTTGCTGTTTTTTAACTAACGACATCCCATCAAATACTTCTCCAATAACCACAGCATCAAAATGACTACCGTCACCTGTCACTTTAACTTCACAGTCAGGCAAGCCTGCTTCAATCATTTTTTGTACATCTTCTGGATTCATTGAACTCACCAAATACGTTTAATAAGGGGCTAACTTTAATCATGATATGAAATATATCGCAAAAGCCTATATCAAGGCCAGATTGAAGCGCGCTATTGTAGCGCGAGAGACGGTTAGCGGATACGGCTAATATGCGGTTTACAGCCCAAATTCACCTGCTGGGCAGCAGAAAATGTGTGATTTTTGGGAGAATCTGGAAAAATTAAGAAAAATAAGGCAGCGGGCTAATTTCCGCTAATGGGTAAAATATCTAATAAGCCACTAATACCGGCAATAGCTTTCATTTGAGGCGGTAAATTAGAGAATAAAAGTGTCAATTCTGTCTTTTCTGCCAACTGCATTGCATCAACCAATAACGCAACACCCGCACTATCACTTCGAGAAACTGAAGTCAGATCTAACGTGATCTTTTCGCCCTCAATCTGAGGAAAAAGTACTGCTAATTGTTTGGAGACATCAGGCACCGTTTGCATATTGAGTTCACCCTCAATGGCATATCTGTCTGATGATTGTTTGTTTATTTTTGGCTGCATTTTAAATATTATTTTTTAGTGTCTGAATCTTTATCAATAAAGCTATCGACAAAACGACTGATCAGTTTTTCTAACACTAATGAGCTTTGCGTTAGTTTCAGCTTATCTTTATCTTTTAAATTTTCTTCATCGCCACCCGCTTCAAGGCCAACGTATTTTTCACCCAACAGACCCGCAGTATAAATACTGGCAGAAGTATCTTTCGGTAATGTATCGTATTGCCCTTCTATACGAATTTTCACAATAGCTTCAAATGTTCTGGCATCAAAATTTATATCGCTCACCCGACCGATACGTACACCTGCCATTGTTACCGGTGACTTCACTTTTAGGCCACTAACATTCTCAAAGCTTGCCGTAATTTCATAACCAGTATCATCGTTATAGACATTCAGGTTACTGACTTTCATCGCCAGCATAAATAATGCGGCCAAACCGGCTGCGATAAATAAACCCACTAAAATTTCTGTTTTTCTTGTATTCATTATCCTGACCTCAGAACATGATTGCTGTAAGAATGAAATCCAAGCCCAAAATGGCTAAAGAAGAATGTACTACGGTGCGCGTCGTTGCCCGACTCACTCCTTCTGATGTGGGTATTGCATCATAACCTTCAAAAACGGCTATCCAGGTTACAACAACACCAAAGACAAGGCTTTTAATCACACCATTATAAATATCATCATAAAGATCAACGCTGGCTTGCATTTGAGACCAGTAAGCCCCTTCATCAACACCTAACAAACCAACACCCACAAAATGACCACCCATAATACCGACAGCACTAAAAATTGCTGCAAGTAAGGGCATTGAAATAAATCCTGCTAAAAAGCGCGGAGTAAGTACACGGCGAATCGGATCAATCGCCATCATTTCCATCGCTGATAACTGTTCAGTTGCTTTCATTAAACCGATTTCTGCGGTTAACGCTGAACCTGCCCGACCGGCAAATAATAACGCCGCTACCACCGGTCCCAACTCACGAACAAGTGAGAGTGAAACCATTACACCCAGTGTTTCTTCAGCACCAAAATCAACCAACGTGTTATAACCCTGAAGACCTAACACCATACCGACAAACAGGCCTGACACTAATATAATAAGTAATGAGAGCACGCCAACCGAGTACATCTGTTGAATGACGAGCTGGAACCGCATCAAAATACCGGGGATACCACCGATAATTTGTGCAAATAAAATGTTTGCTCGTCCAAGTCGCTGGAAAAAAGTTAGCCCGCTGTGTCCAAGATTTTGAATGAATGTCAGCATATTAATTATTTGAGCCTGATGAAATTAAATCTTCAGCATAATCCGGTGCTGGATAATGGAAGGGTACAGGACCATCAGGTAAACCTTTCAGGAATTGCTGTGCCCATTCGGAACCTGATTCATGTAATTCTTTCGAACTACCATGAGCCACCACCTTACCACCAGATAAGAGATAGATAGTATCTGCAATGGATGAGGCTTCTTCAATATCATGTGAAACCACAATACTGCTTAAACCCAGTGCATCATTTAACTCTCGAATTAAACGCACCAGTACTCCCATCGAAATAGGATCCTGTCCGGTAAAAGGTTCGTCATACATCATCATCATAGGATCAAGTGCAATCGCTCTCGCCATGGCAACACGTCGAGCCATACCACCGGATAATTCACTTGGCATTAAGTCACGCGCACCACGTAAACCAACAACCTGAAGTTTCATGGTCACCAACGTGCGAATCATTTTTTCAGAAAGTTTAGTATGTTCACGAATAGGAAAAGCCACGTTATCGTAAACATTCATATCGGTTAACAAGGCACCGTTTTGAAATAACATGCCCATACGCTTACGTAATTTAAATAATGCAGAACGGCTTAGTTTAGTAACTTCAATTCCATCAACTTTGATTGTTCCGGTTAAGGGTTTTATCTGGCCACCTATTAAACGTAATAAAGTCGTTTTACCTGTGCCACTGGGTCCCATAATTGCCGTGACTTTGCCATACTCGATATCCATATCGATCCCATCAAAGATCATACGGTTACCGCGGGCAAAACTGAGATTACGAATCTCTACAAGTGGTGTTGATGTGTCTGTCATGTTTTGATTGTTACCTAGCCGCTACTTAAGCGCAATAATTATGTTCACACTTTTACTATTAATTATAATAAATTAAGAATAATTTCGGCATTACGCAAGGTTTCCAGAGAAGGAGGATTGCCATCAAGACATAAAACTGAAATACACTCTTCGCTTGACTTAGATAAACTGTCCTCAACCACTTTCCTTAAACTCGCCATATCCATCTTATCTCCCGAAACATGATTAATTGCCAGTGAGCCACATTCTAAATTTTCGTCTTGTTGTGACTCACCATTCCATACTAGGTTCACTTTATTTTTTAAGAATAAACTTTTAATTTCATTTGTAAGAGTAATATCACACTTATCAATGCAAACCGGCACAAGCGCTTGAGCCAAACTCAGGTGTTTTTGAAGTAATTGAACTTCATCACATATAGCCTGATTCAATTGCATAACCAGTCCAAGACATGATGATTCTAAAATTTTCACTTTATTAATAGCTGAAACAAATTGTTGCTCATTCGCTAAAACATCAGCTGGAATCTCTAAAATAAACCGAAATGAGTCTGAAACATCTTCTGTCCACTCAGCTACATCTATTGCATCACGCTCTCTGTCATCAGAAGCAGAAGTATCTAACCAGTCACTTGCAGGAACATAAACAACAGGAAATTCATTCGCATAAAAGCCAAGCTGCCATTCTTCAGGTAAATCTTCTGAATAAAAATCATTTAACCAGGCTTTATGTTTCCAACCGCATGCGCCCATTAATACCCGGTGTGTTTCTACTGACATATATAGTCACCTTAATTTTGGTTAAAAATACGTATTATTCTTCAAGATATGAAATAATATTAAATATTGGCAAGTATTAATATGACATATTATGAGTAATATCATTCAATTTAAGAAACCCGGTTTGAAAAACAAACATAAAGGTCGAACTTTATGTAAAAGTGGCTTTCACAAATGGGAAGTAGTCGAAACACCTTTTGATGTAAAAAAAGGCAAAATGTTAACCACTTACCGCTGTTCACGCTGTGGGAAGACAAAAACTGAAAGCAAATAAAATTTATGTCGCTATCTCAAAATACTACATTAAAGAAACTTATTTTAATTTTTAGTCTCACACTTCTCTCTGCTTGCGCAAGTGTGCCCGGCGGCCCAACTGAAGGTGACCCTTTTGAATCATATAATAGAGCGATGTTTAATTTTAATGAAGGGCTGGATGAGTACCTGCTAAAACCTGTTGCTGAAGGTTATAACGCTGTAATGCCCGGCCCGGTAAAAACCGGTGTCTCAAATTTTTTTAGTAATCTTGATGATCTCTTTGTCATTATTAATGACTTACTACAATTTAAATTTGTACAGGCCATTGAAGATACCAGTCGTTTTTTCTTCAACTCTACCATTGGCTTATATGGCTTTATTGATGTTGCTACACCTATGGGGCTGCAAAAACATAATGAAGACTTAGGCCAAACATTAGCCACATGGGGTATCGCAGATGGCCCCTATATTGTTTTACCCTTCTTTGGCCCAAGAACTATGCGTGGTACTGCCGGTTTCGTGGTTGAAAGTTCCTATGATCCTGTTTATGACATTAAAGATGAGTCAGCCATGTGGGGGACTGTTGCCCTGAGAACCATTGATACACGTTATAAATTATTAAAAGCGAGTCGAATTATTGATCAGGCAGCGTTAGATAAATATTCATTTGTTCGTGATGCTTACCTGCAACACCGTGAAAATTTAGTTTATGATGGCAACCCACCTGAAGAAAAAGCCCCTCCTTTACCTAAATCAGATGCTGAAGATCAGGAACTGGAAGATTTATTAGAGCTTGAGCTGGGAAAATAATCAGCGCTTTAACTTCTACGCTATAATGCACAAATCAAATTATTTTAGAAAACTTAAGAGACAGCACATTGGAACAGAATATTTTACTTTCGGTAATGGCCATTATTATTGGCTTTGGTTTATTGGTCTGGGGAGCTGAACGTTTTGTCCATGGCGCGGCTGCCATAGCAAATAACTTTGGCATATCTCCTCTCATTATTGGACTCACCGTAGTAGGTATTGGTACTTCGGCACCTGAAATTTTAATCTCTGTTGTTGCGGCATATCAGGGAACCCCGGCTTTAGCCGTTGGTAATGCATTAGGTTCTAATATTACCAACATCGCTTTAGTGCTGGGTATTACTGCTATCGTTATGCCATTAACAGTTAAATCAGAAACCTTACGCCGTGAATATCCCATCATGTTTATCATCATGCTGGTAGCACTCATGCTGGTAATGGATAATCACTTAGGACAGATAGATGGGGTTATTTTAATCTCAGGTTTATTTGTAATGTTGTTCTGGATGGTTCAACAAGGAAAAAAACAAAAACGTGACCCACTGGAAAAAGAATTTGAACAAGAAATCCCGGAGATTTCTACTCAAAAAGCTTTAGTTTGGTTTTTTATTGGACTTGTATTACTCATTATCAGTTCTCGTGGTTTAGTCTGGGGTTCAGTGAATATTGCTAAAGCAGCGGGCATTAGTGATCTTGTTATTGGATTAACCATTGTTGCAATTGGAACCAGCTTACCCGAACTCGCTGCCTCTATTGTGAGTGCATTAAAAAAAGAACCCGATATTGCGATAGGTAACATCATTGGTTCAAACATGTTTAACCTCTTAGTGGTATTTGGTATCCCAGGCCTAATGGCACCTCATACGGTTGACGCAGCTATATTAGAACGCGATTTCCCATTTATGATTGGCTTAAGTATTGTGCTGTTTATTATGGCCTATGGCTTTAAAGGTGAAGGTCGCATAAACAGATTTGAAGGAAGTTTATTATTAGGTGGATATGTTTCTTACATGGCTGTGCTTTACTATACTGCTATTATATAAATTTAAATTAGTTATTAAAAACAGGACTAAAATAATGGAAAATCTTGATATCCAATCATCAAAAATAAAATGTGGCGGATGTGTAGCTAATATTGAAAAAGGGTTAGCTGGCTTTGCTGGAATTGCAGAAATTAAAGTCGATCTTGAAACAAATATTGTTCATCTCCAGGGTAATGAATTAGACAAAGATAGTATAGAAAATAAATTAACTGAGCTAGGTTATCCTTTAGCTTAAGTGTATGCCGTTTAGTTAAGAAGTTGTAGGTGTGAATGAATTCGCACCTACAAAAATGATATAACACCTTAAGTGATCTTTTAATATCAAAATATTTAAAGCTTACATTTTAAGTTACTAAAGTATCTATAAGTTTGAATGATTAAATACCATTAAGTGAATTTAATACTTTATTAAATTCCGTAACCATCACTTTATAATCTGAATTATTTATCGCCTCATGCTTAGACTGATCTTCTAAGTTTTGACAGAACTCCTGTAATTTTTCAGCGCCAATTGTACCTGCGACACCTTTCATAGTATGTATTAATCGATGTGCCAATACCCAGTCATTCTGTGCTACAGCCTCATCAAACTCATCGATAAAATGAATTTTACTTTCATATACTTTACGTAAAATTTTCAGGTATAAACTGCTTTTTCCTGCTGCCATTCGTAAGCCTGTTTCTGTATTAATCCCATCAAGCTCAGGGATTTCAGTTGGGATTTCCTGTTTAGTATTCACCTTCGTATTTGAGTTAGATGGCGTAATCCAGCGACTCATAGTGCGAAATAGTTCATTAGGATAAAAAGGTTTCGGAATATGATCATTCATACCCACATCCAGTGCTTTATCACGATCACCAGCAATTGCATTTGCCGTCATAGCTAATATGGGTAAATCCTTAAACTGTTCCTGTAAACGAATCTTTCTTGTTGCCGTGTAACCATCCATAACAGGCATTTGTATATCCATTAACACACCATCAAATGATTCTTTATTTAATATATCTAGCGCCTGTTGCCCGTTGTTAGCAACAACAACATTAATACCATTACTACTAAGTAGATCAATGGCAAGATCCTGATTAATTTCATTATCTTCAACTAAAAGTATTCTGGCACCTTTTAGTTTTGTAATATCAATAGCAACCTCTTGCTCACGTCGAGTTACTCGCACATTTTCTTTTACCGTTTGCCCTGTCGCTCGCATAATTGCATCCAACATTGATGAGGGAGTTACAGGTTTTGTCAGCAAAGCACGAATATCAAGATCTTCTGTTAAGTAACTGGCTTCATCCCGATCATAAGCCGTAACCATAATAACGGTGGGCACCTCATCCAGTTCATTATTTGACTGCATGGCACGTGTTGTCTCAAAACCATCCATATGCGGCATTTTCCAGTCCATTAATACAAGTTTATATTCTGACTGATGCTGCTCCAGTAATTTAAGTGCAGCATAACCGCTATCAACCTGATCTACCTGCAAACCAAAATTTGAAATCATATTGCACAAAATCTCACGCGATGAATCATTGTCATCAACGACTAAAACTTTAAAGAATTGATCTTCAATTTTTGAACGCGGTTGAGTCACTATACCCTGTTGTTTTTCTAACTGAGCAGTAAAATGAAAAGTGCTGCCATGCCCCATTTCACTTTCTACAGAAACCTCACCATGCATCATTTCTGTTAACTTCTTGGAGATTGCTAATCCAAGACCCGTGCCACCAAATTTACGTGTTGTAGATACATCAGCCTGTGAAAATGATTTAAACAATTTTTGCTGTTGTTCATCCGACATTCCCATGCCAGTGTCCCTGACACTAAAATGCAATTTAACTTCATTGTCATCCTGTTTAACTACATCTATATGAAAAACAACTTCACCTTCTTCAGTAAATTTTAAAGCATTATTTCCCAGGTTGATTAATACTTGTCTTAGTCGTAATGGATCGCCAATAAGTGAAGTTGGCACATCGACATCCACATCAAAAAGTAATTCCAGTCCTTTTTCTTCTGCTTTAAGTCCAAGCATATTAACTAAATCTTCCATCACATCTTCAAGACGAAAATCGATATTTTCCATATCAAGATTTCCAGACTCAATCTTTGAGAAATCCAGAATGTCATTAATAATACCTAGTAGTGAATTAGCAGAACGACTTACTTTATCAATATAATTATATTGCTTACGGTTAAGTTCAGTCTGTAATGCAAGATGTGACATACCAATAATTGCATTCATTGGTGTACGTATTTCATGTGACATATTGGCTAAAAAATGCGATTTAGCAATGCTGGCAGCTTCAGCTTCTTCTCTGGCCAGAATCAATTGTTCCGTTGTTTGTTTTTGTTCTTCAACTTTATCCGCAAGGCTTGCATTTAGCTTCTCGGATATGGCTTTTTCTTGCTGCAAATGGCTGACTAACGCTTCATTTTCAAAGCGTAGTTTTAATGCTTTATTAAAAATGGTTTTTTGTCTGGCAGAAGCTGAAATAATAAATACGGTAAAGACAATTAACATAATTGTCAGACTCATATTTATTTCTCCACCTAGTTCAAAGGTACGAATAGCCAGTGGAATTAAAGATGGCAAAATAATGGCAAGAAATGAACGCCGATACATTGATAGCGTTGTCATGGCACCAGCGGTATAACCTACAATCGTCAACGATAATAATGCCTGGTATAGCGGGTATTCTGGTTTAATAAAAAAATAAGCTGCTAATCCCCAGCCAATCCCAATCAAAGCTGCAAAAAAGACAAAGAGGTTAGCCCAAAGCTGAATATCATCTCCCTGAGGTGAACGACGAAAGAAAAGAATTTTAGCCAATACTCTGAATAATGATGCTGCCAGCATAAAACTCATCCAGGAATAAATCATTCCCTTTGGAAAAATTTCTCCCAGAAAATAAGTCATCATAAACGTGCCAACAAGCACAGCAATTGTCGCCTGATCTACAGATTTATATAGTAGATAAACTATTTCAACAAAGTCTTTTGAGATGACTTCTTTCTTCATATCTGAATCATGATTCATTATTTTATATCTGACTATTAGTAACCTGATATCTAATAATATTAGATATTGGTCATATAATCAGGAATATGAAATAGAAATAACGTATTTTTAACAATTGTTATCAAATGAAAATACTAATGATAGGAAGACGACTTTAAGTACAGATTAATTTTATGAAATGTATCTCAACATAACTATGCCTATATTAATCAACTCAAATTGAGTTGCTTTATATACTGAATTCAGCACAACTTATAATTATTTTAATAAGCGCAATAACTGTTGTGCATTTTCACTCTCACCTCTTACACAGTTAGATACTGGAGAGGAAGTAAAAGCATATTTTTTTGCTATCTCAGGATAGTTCTTATTAAATTTTTTAAATGTTGTTTGCTTTGAATAAAAGGGTAAAACAAATTCTATATTATTTACTGAAGCATCTTTGATTTTGAAATAAACACCAAAATCACAAATATAATTAACCTTTGCATTTTTTATCTTAAATTTATAACGATTATCTTCCTCAAAAGTCACAACCTTATCTTTCCACGAAATACTGTGAATAGAATACTTTCCTGCAGGTAAACTTGCCGCTAATAAATTTTTATTATTTTTTAGTCGGTTTTTATTCAACCAAATCGTATTACCTGATAAATCTTTTACAGCTAAATTAAAAGGATGATTAGTTCTTAACTTTGTTAAAAAGATCCCATGTTCTTTATTTATCTCATCTCCGGGTTTAACATTTTTAACTGATGTCGCGCATGCACTTAACATAGCAGACAAAACAATAAAGATAATTCTTAATCCCATTATTACAGCCCGTGTAAATTATTATTAAATGCTATAACTTATAACCAAGATGTTCTTCAATAAATTCACGTACACAGCCATAGCCACCTTTATTGCTTAATACTACGTCTACAATATCTTTTATTGTACTCATAGCATCGGCTGGACATGCGCTAAAACCCACTGCATTGATGATGTCTCGATCGTTGATATCATCACCAATATAGGCAACTTGTTTCATATCAATTCCCATGTCGTTACACCACTCTTGTAAAAAACCCAGTTTAGGATCGGTGCCAACATAGGCTCTTTTAATATTTAACGTTTTTGCACGGCCTTCAATAATTTTTGATTTAAAGCCGGAGCTCAACAAACCAACTTCAACACCCTGTTTTTGTAATTCGATAATACCGCGACCATCTTTCGTATCGAACCGTTTAAACTCTTCACCACTTTCTGTGTAGTACATACCACCATCGGTTAATGTACCATCCACATCCAGACCTAAAAACTTTATTTCTTTTTTTATTGGCATGTTGTTTAACCTTTTTACTCGTCATTCCCGCGGAAGCAGGAAACCAGTTATTTAAAACCATGGATTCCGGTTAAGAACATGCCGGTATGACGAGCTTATTTTTATTAGTTATATAATTGTCCGCCCAACAGCAGTCGCAATGGGGCGCAATGTAGTTAATAAATCACGGAACATATCATGATCGAGTTGTTGCGCGGCATCTGATTTTGCAACTGAAGGATCCGGATGAACTTCAATTAGCAAACCTTCTATACCCATCGCCGTTGAAGCACGAGCAAGATCAGGCACACCATAGCGATATCCCATGGCATGACTAGGATCGAGAATGATTGGTAAGTTAGTGTGTTCTTTTAAATATGACACACCACATAAATCTAAGGTGAAACGTGTTTTCGTTTCAAAGGTACGAATGCCACGCTCACATAAAATCACATTATCGTTACCACCGGATAATATAAATTCAGCTGCCTGAACAAATTCCTGTAAGTTCGTACCAAAACCACGTTTTAACAAAATAGGCTTTCGTGACTTACCGCAACGACGCAAGATGCCCTGGTCATACATGGCCTTTGCGCCAATTTGAATAATGTCAGCATATTCAATAACGTCATCAACATGCGTTGTATCACGTACTTCAGTAATGATATTTAAACCAAATTTGCTGCGCATTTTATCGAGTAATTTTAACCCTTCCATCCCCATGCCCTGGAATGAATAAGGTGAAGTACGCGGTTTATAACAACCAGCACGTAAAGTAGAAATACCTTGCTCAACCATTAACTCAGCCGATTGGGTAATTTGTTCTTCCGATTCAACCGAACAAGGACCAGCGATAACCATGGTGTTGTTATTAGTACCACCAATCTTTACACCGTTAATATCAATCTCACGAGTTTCACTAAAGTAATCCGCACTGGCAAGTTGTATATCACTCGGGAAGGCAAAACTTTCTTCTGTAATACTTTCATATTGCGCTGGTACTTCCTGTAAAGCAGAAGGCGTAATCAAAACATGATGTTCTGGTTTTTTAATATGAAACGCGTCTAAATCTTTTGCTATTTTTTCTATTTCAGTATCTGCTACGCTGTTTTTTAAATGAATAATCATAACTCGCCTTTGATTAAATTGAAGAAAGTCACCGCACCGGTCACTTTATTTGTATCGTCAACAACAGGTAAATAAGAAATCGCAAAACTCTGTTGTTTAATAAAACGTAATAATTCCATTACGTTAAAATTTTCATTCGCTTTTACCGGATTGGTATTTGTTATATCCACCACACTGACATCATTGAGGTTGTCTGTATGTTTTAATAAACCCTTACGTACATCAGCATTGGTAACAATGCCATCAAGTTTACCATTTTCATCAATTAAAATTGTGAATCCAACATCATAATCTTCTATTGACTGCAGAATCCTGGTCACACTTCGATCTTCAAGTTTTAACAGAGGTAACTCATCAACAGTACGCATAAAATCTTTTACTTGGAAATGAGAATCAACTTCATGCGTTTTCAGGTTAAGCATGGCTGCGCCCATGGATTCACTGGTCATTAAATACGAACCCGAGACAGATGAATAAACACCCATGTTGCGTAAAATAAATGACACCTCGCCATTCACACCGCCATCAACGTGAATTTTTTTATTCGGAAATTGCTGTCGAAATTGACGAATTTTTTTGAAATTTGTTTTATCAAAAACGCCTCCACTTTGCCCCGGTGTGGTTGTCATAAATAAAATGAAATCAAACTTGTCGGCATAGGGTTCAAATACTGAAATATCGGTATCTGACATGATTGCCAGACCTAATTTGGCAGATATGGTTTCAGGTACTGTTAACTCAGCTTTCAGGTTTTCATACTGAAAGGTCACATAATCGACATTTAACTCTTCGACTTTTGAGAAAAACTTTTCAGGTTTTGAGCTAATAATATGTAAATCAACCGGCGTCTTACTGAGCTGTTTAATTTCAGCAATATCAGCAAATACGCCCATATCATCATTACAATCAATATGAAAAAGATCGGCACCATGTACATCAAGATCCTTGATGATTTCAGGCAGAGACTGGCTCTTACTGGAGTATACAGAAGCAGAGATTTTCATAGATTAATTATATAATTTCAGTGACTTACGATAGGTTATCATACTAATAGCTAGCCACCTGTGGGTCAATCTTTGTCTTTATAATAGGTATGTACTTGCGCTGACATTAGCACTGACATTACGTTAGAATAACCCCATAATATTAATAAATTAACATTGGCAAATTATCTATGAGCTTCCGTATTGTAATCCCCGCCCGCTTTGCTTCAACACGTTTACCCGGCAAACCACTACGCGATATTTGTGGTAAACCCATGATTGCGCATGTCATTGAACGAGCCAAACAAAGCAAAGCTGAAGAAGTTATTGTCGCAACAGATTCAACAGAGATTGCGGATGCCATTTCCGGTATTGATGTTCGGGTATGTATTACGCATGAAAATCATCAATCGGGCACAGAACGCTTATCTGAAGTGATCGAGCAACTGGGTTTTGATGATGATCAAATACTGATAAATTTGCAGGGTGATGAGCCCATGATGCCACCGGTTTGCTTAAATCAGGTCGGTCAGGCGCTTGAAGACGATAGCAATGTAAAAATGGCCACACTGTGTACACCATTGACGGATATAGAAGAACTCTTTGATCCCCATGCCGTTAAGGTGGTGCGGGATATTAATGATTTTGCCCTTTATTTCACCCGAGCTGCAGTTCCTTGGTCTAAAGATTGGTCTCGCGACTGTTTTAACGAACTACCGAGAGAAATGCCACAAAATCAGGAATATCAACGCCACATTGGTTTGTATGGTTACCGCGCCGGTTTTATTCGCCAATATTTAGAATGGCAAAGCAGTGATATTGAAAAAACAGAATCTTTAGAACAACTCCGTGTCCTGTATTATGGTGAGAAAATAAAAGTCATCACTGCAGAAATACCACCGGGACCCGGGGTGGATACGCTTGACGATCTAAACCGTGTATGTGAACTTATTTCTCAATAAAACCAGCTAAATATAAAATGAAAGATATTCTGGAAAAAGCGGCAAAAATCAAACTACTTGTTTTTGATGTGGATGGTGTACTCACTGATGGCCGCTTAATCGTCGATGATGCTGGTACAGAATATAAAGCCTTTTATTCGAAAGACGGCTTAGGCATAAAAATGTTACTGCAAACAGGTGTTGAAGTTGCTGTCATCACTGCGCGCACATCAAATGTTGTGATTCATCGCATGCAAAACCTTGGAATAAAACATATCTATCAGGGGCAGTTAGAAAAACTGCCTGCTTTTCAGGAAATATTAAATAAATTAGAAATTACAGCCGAACAGGCCGCCTATGTCGGTGATGATGTCATCGACCTGCCCGTGTTATTACAAGCGGGTTTAGCGATTACTGTTGAAGATGCACACCCATTAGTGAAACAATATGCACACTGGCAAACACCACAATGTGGTGGACGAGGCGCAGCAAGAGATGTTTGTGAACTTATTATGCAGGCACAAAATACTCTCGAAACACAGTTCCAAAAATATCTGGGCAGCACAGCTTAATGGGAAAGTTACATTACTTAACCGCCTTACTACTGATCATTCTGCTTGCTATCTTCAGTAGCTGGGTTTTTGAGTCAATTGAAAAGAGCCCCATTCTGAAAAAAGAAAAAATTCGTCATGACCCTGATTATTTCCTGAAAAACTTTACTTCAACCTCGATGAATCATACAGGAAAACCCGCCTATCAAATTAAAGCGGAATATCTTGAACATTATCCTGATGATGACAGCATGAAGTTACAAAAACCTTTATTCTCATTTTATGAAAATAATATTAAAACCTGGACAGCCCAGGCAAATGAAGCGGTTATACTACAAAAAAGCCAGCAAATTCATCTCACGGGCAACGTTATCCTCAATCAAATTTTAATCTCAGGAAAAAATTCAGCAATTAAATTAACAGCTGAACAACTCACCATAGAACCAAAACTAAACCTGGCTCATACAAAATCAAAAATTAAATTATATAAAGGAAGCAGTTATATTCAGGCAACAGGTATGCGCGCTGATATGAATAAAAACAGAATAGAATTCTTATCCAGAACCCGGAGTCATTATGTTTTGCCTGCAAAATAAGTCTTTTTGGCTACCCTTTTTACTGTTGCTAATACTCAGTATCAATCCGGTTTATGCTGCTAAACAAAAACAACAAATTATTAATATTAAATCTCAGTATTTATTACTTGATGAAAATAAAGGGATCAGCAAATATAAAGGTAATGTTTTATTCACAAAAGACACGCTGACCATTAAGGCTGATTCTGTCACACTTTATTATAAAAAAGATGTACTCACTAAAGTGCTAATTACCGGCTCTCCCGCAGATGTGCGACATGCACCTGACAATGAAGCCAAGGTCCACTCTCAAGCGAATAAAATGGAATATTTTATTGCTGAAGAAAAATTAACCCTGAAAGGAAAAGCCTTTGTTGATCAGGGTAATCGTCATTTCAGTGGTGAATATATAGAGTATGATACCCGCCAACGCATCATCTCTGCGGCAGGCAGTAAAGTAGACACAGATAAGTTAAAAAGTACTCCACCTAACAGACGAGTACATGTCATTATTGGGTCAGGTAACGATGCCGAAAATACAGAAAATGATAAGAATTAATGAAAAATGAATGAAGCAGTAAATATTCTAAAAGCCGACAACCTTTGTAAGAGTTACAAAGGAAGGCGAGTTGTACTCGGCGTTTCAATGGAAATTCATCCTGGAGAAGTAGTTGGATTGCTGGGACCAAATGGTGCAGGCAAAACAACCTCATTCTATATGGTCGCAGGCCTTGTTGCCGCAGATGAAGGCAGTATAACTTTAGGTGATGAAAATATTACCCATTATCCTATGCACCAACGTGCCCGTATGGGGATCGGTTATTTACCACAAGAAGCCTCTATTTTTCGTAAATTATCTGT
>DAOVYB010000038.1 GCA_030635835.1 Gammaproteobacteria bacterium | reverse complement strand
GAAATTGATCCTATCTGTGCACTTCAAGCTGCAATGGAAGGTTATCGCGTAGTTGATATGAATGAAGCATGTTCACAAGGTGATATCTTTGTTACTACAACCGGTAACATGAACGTTATCGATCATGATCACATGGTAAAAATGAAAAACGAAGCTATTGTTTCTAACATCGGTCACTTCGATTCTGAAATCAATATTGCATCTTTAGAAAAATACGAATGGTCTGAAATTAAGCCACAAGTTGATCATGTTATCTTCCCAGATGGCAAACGCATCATCGTATTAGCAAAAGGTCGTTTGGTTAATCTAGGTTGTGCAACAGGACATCCAAGTTTCGTTATGTCAGCTTCATTTACCAACCAGGTAATGGCGCAAATTGAATTCTACAAAAATTCAAAAGACTATAAGAATGAAGTTTATATACTTCCTAAAGTTCTTGACGAAAAAGTAGCACGCTTGCACTTGCAAAAAGTTGGCGCATACTTAAGTACGTTAACTAAAGAGCAAGCGGATTACATTAGTGTACCGGTTGAAGGTCCATTCAAACCGAACCACTATCGTTACTAAAAGCAGAGCGTTTTAACGCAGAGGACGCGGAGGCGCAGAGAACGCAAAGAAAAAATATAAACTTTGTGTTTTTTGTGACTTCCTCGACTCCACGTTAATAAAATAGAATTACTAAACAGCAAAAAAGAAAACTTTGCGACCTTTGCGCCTCCGCGTCCTTTGCGTTTAATACTAAGGTAACAAAAATGGAAAGCCAACAACAATACCCACAACAATTTAGCTTTGAGTTTTTTCCTCCGAAAACACCCGAAGGCACTGAAAAACTGATCAAAGTTAGAGACACGCTGGGTGCTTTAAAACCAAAATATTTTTCTGTTACCTTTGGTGCCGGCGGTAGTACACAACAAGGCACCTTTGATACTGTCACTTCTATTAAAGAAGCAGGCTTCGATGCTGCGCCACACTTGTCTTGTGTCGGTTCAACTAAAGAAAATATTCGTGAAATCTTAAAAGGTTACATGGATCAAGGTATTAATCGCATTGTTGCTTTACGTGGCGATATGCCTTCTGGCACTCAGGAAATTGGCGAGTTTCGTTTTGCCAATGAACTTGTTGAATTTATTCGCAGTGAAACGAATGATCATTTTCATATTGAAGTTGCGGCTTATCCTGAGTTTCACCCTCAAGCAACCTCTGCCGAAGATGATTTAAATAACTTCAAACGAAAAATTGAAGCGGGAGCAAACAGTGCGATTACTCAGTACTTTTTTAATCCTGACGCTTATTTCCGTTTTGTTGATGACTGTGAAGATTTAGGAATAACAGCACCTATCGTTCCCGGTATTATGCCAATTACGAATTACATTCAGCTAGCTCGTTTCTCTGATATGTGTGGCGCAGAAATACCACGTTGGATACGTAAGCGTTTAGAGAGTTATGGTGAAGATAAAGACTCAATTAAAGCCTTTGGTGAAGAAATCATTAGTGAAATGTGCCATCAACTACTTGAAGCCGGTGCACCAGGTTTACATTTTTATACTATGAATGTAACCGCTCCAACATTAGCGATATGGAAAAATCTGGGACTATAATAAGATATAAATGCTAATTCGTGAACTTTCTCACTAATTAAAATATTGATACGTATTATAATTAGTTCATATTTAAAATCTTATAAGGGGAAAACCATGAGCGATGCAAAATTGCAGGCTTTATTATTTAAAATATCATACGTTGCAACACTATTATTAGGGGTTGCTTTTACAACCTATAATTTATTTAGTTTTAAAATTTCTAAAGGTGCTTATTATTTTCTAGATACTAATCAAACCTGGTTGGCAGTGGGTGTGACAATCTTAACAATTTCATATGTCATCAAAAATTGGAAAAAGATATAAAATATTTCTTTAAAAACAAAAAAGGCGGACAATTTCCGCCTTTTTTTGTTTTTAAAGAATAATTTATACAACCTTTAAGTTATGCGTGTCCCAAGAATATACCTTCCATCTCAGTTAATAGCAGGTCAGTCAATTGAATTAACTGAACATGCTTTTAATCATGCAATAAAAGTATTACGTCTTAAACAAGATGCCAAACTTATTTTATTTGATGGCAAAGGTGCTGAATTCTCTGCTTCAGTTAAAACAATAAATAAAAAAAATGCTTCAGCAATAATTATAGAAGCTATACATTCAACCCCCGAATCAAATTTAGCAATACACCTTGGCTTAGGAATTTCTAAAGGCGAAAGAATGGATTTTGCCATTCAAAAAGCAGTGGAGTTGGGGGTAACAGAAATTACGCCTTTATTTACTGAACATTGTGTAGTTAATCTTAATGAAAAAAGAATTCAAAAACGCTTACAGCATTGGCAAGGAATTATTATTAGTGCTTGTGAACAAAGTGGTAGAAGTGTTTTACCCATTATTAATACAACAACGACTTTAATAAAATGGTCTGAATCAATCAATAAAACGTGTCTTGTTTTTGATCCTTTAGCCACAACATCTTTAAAGGAAATACAACCCGAAAGTGATTGTGTCAATCTGGTGATAGGGCCAGAAGGTGGATTAAGCCCCAAAGAAATTTTAGAGCTCGATAAAAAAGAAAACTTTCACACAGTAAAGTTTGGTTCACGTATTTTACGTACAGAAACTGCTGCAGTTTCAGCTATTACCGCTATTCAGTTACTTTGGGGGGACTTACTCGAATAATATTACAGCAGGTTTAAACGAATCAAACGTTGCTCAATTTCATCAATATCAGGAATTAAAGCCTCTGCTCCACCTACTTCAACAAAAGCAGCAACTGCCGGCCTGCTTTCATCCAGGATTTCTTTATCTTCCAGACCTTGTTCCTGCACAATTGCAAGACTTGGAATACCCTGAGATAAAAGTCCAACATACGGTATTTGTGCATTGCCATTAAGTGTATTTAAAACACATATTCGACTATTTTTTTTAGCTGCTGTCAGCTCTTTACCGCTTACAGCTTCAAACGAAATCAAAGGTACTCTTTTTTCTCGCCACTCAATATAGCCAAGAAACCATTCTGGCGCATCATCAATTGGTACAGGTTCTTTAAAACCTATAACCTCAGCAATTGCTGAGTTAGGCAATAAAGCTGTTTCATTTTTCAGTGGAATCGTTAAACAATGGACAACTCCACTTATTTGACCGGATGCTACTATTCCTTTTGTGTCTGCCATAATTATTACCTCAGTGTGTGTTCTTATATAAAGACACAAGTTGCTTTGCCAGGATTTCAGGTGTTCCGCTAAAATCTACCGGAACTTTTTTTGCCACACTCTCTGACATTGCGCTTATCACGCAACTGTCAGAACTCTGTAACCAAACATGGCCACCTTTAGAAACTAAATCTTTACATCCTTCAACGCCATCATCACACATGCCACTAAATATAATCGCACCAGCATTATTTTTATAACGTACTGCTACATCACTAATTGCATCATTTATCGACGGCGTATAATTTGTTGTTTTTGTAATATTTTCAAATTCAACAGCACCAATAGGATTTATAACCAAACGTTTATCCGTTGGGGCAACAAGTACTTCATGATGCCGAATAACATGCCCCTCTTTAGGCACTGTAACGCTAAATTCAGCATAACGATCTAATTGCTCAGCAAGTAATGAAACAAAGTTTTCACCCAAATGTTGCGCAACAATAAAAGCAACGGGTACATCTTTAGGAATTTCAGATAAAAAACGTTTAAGTGCATCAGGCCCACCTAATGAAGCACCTAAGACCCAGACATTTTTTGCTAAGTCACCCTGATTATTATTTTTTAATGAAACATTATCCTTTTTAGATTTTATAACTGAGAAGTTTTCATCCCAATTATTTCTTCCGGTTATATCTGCGATTTTTTTTAATAATTTACTGTTCCATTTCAATGATGCTTTTGGCTCATTTAAAGTCAATGCAGATACATCATTAATAATGATCGGGATTTTTGATTGTTCTAATAATTGATCCAAATATTCAAGATGTTCATCTTCTATTGCTTCCACATCAAAAAGTACGACATCACTTTCGATAGTATCCAGCTTGTTCATAAATTTTTCAGTCAACGATTCGTTTAATACAACCTGAATTCCACTCTGCTCCATCGATTTTTGTAAATAATTTCGATGGCTGATGGAATCAGATGTAATGGCAATGCGTATATTGTCAGTTTCATTTTGCATCATATTAGGGGGAGGAAATAAATGCGTTGTAGTACCTGTTAATTAAAAATATCTTAATTGTCTGTATTGAGCTCTGTATGTAGATGAATAGCAAATGCGACTATTTATAAATCTTGCCCTGTTAACAGATTTATATTGTCCATTAAATCAGTTTCAGTAAACGGTTTACCCATATAAATATTTACACCAATTGAAGCTGCACGATCACGATGTTTTTGACCTGTACGTGATGTAATCATAATAATAGGAATATTTTTTAGTTTCTCATCATTACGCATATTAGTCGCTAATTCAAAGCCATCCATTCTTGGCATTTCCACATCGAGTAACATAATGTCAGGAATAACTTCCTGTAACTGAGCCAAAGCATCTACACCATCTTTAGCCGCAACAACTTTCATTTCATGTCGCTCTAATAAACGAGTTGTCACTTTACGCACGGTGATGGAGTCATCCACAACCATAACCACAGGTGTAGTATCTTCTTCTTTTTCAGGCACTACTGCGAGCGGCGTCACAGCTTCTATATTTGTTGAAGTTGCAGCAAGGCGGATTAACATCGCTAAATCAACGATTAAAACAACGCTACCATCACCCAAAACTGTTGCACCCGAAATGCCTCTCAAAGTACTCAGTTGTGGTCCAACAGATTTCACAACAATTTCTCGACTACCTAATAATGCATCAACTAAAATTGCAGCCCTGTGTTCACCACTGCTAACCATCAACATTGGGTACTGTTGATCATCATCTGTTAATTTCATTTCATTGATACCCATGACCGTACCAAGATGCATAAATTGATAATCTTCATTAACCCAATTATAAACCTGATTCTCTGCCGCCATTATTTCTTTAATTTTTCCGGCAGTAATACGTTCAACACCTTCTACACTCAAAAGAGGTACTGCATAGGTATCGTCAGCGACAGTAATCATTAAGGCTCTTGATATTGCCAATGTGAGTGGCAAGCTAACAGTAAATGTTGTGCCTTTATCTTGTTCGGTATCAATATTAAAAACACCACCAAGTTGCTTGATTTCAGTATTTACAACATCCATGCCAACACCACGACCCGCAATTTGACTAACCGATTCTGCGGTACTAAAACCAGACTGCATGATCATTTCCAGCAACTGTTCTTTATTAACATTAGCATCCGCTGTAATTAAACCTTTTGATATCGCTTTTTCGCGAATAGCACCAAGATTAATGCCCGCACCATCATCTTTAATTCTAATGAGAATATTTGAACCTTCATTTGAAATTGAAAAATGAATATTACCTTCTTCTGCTTTTCCTGATTTTTTTCTTTCTTCAGGTGTTTCTATGCCATGAGCAACCGCGTTACGTAACATGTGTTCTATTGGAGAGATAATTCGTTCAAGAACCGAGCGATCTAATTCTGTATCCACACCTTCTAAATGCAATTCAGCATGTTTACCGAGCTCACCACATGTCTGACGTACAATGCGACGCAGGCGTGCCGCTTGTCCAGAGAACGGTACCATGCGCGTACGCATTAAACCTTCTTGTAAATCTGTATTTACACGCGACTGTTGTAATAAAAGCGTTTCTGACTCACGAGTTAAGTTATTCAAAATGCCACGTAAACTATCCAAATCGCCTAATGATTCCATCATGGCGCGTGATAAATGTTGCATTGTTGTAAAACGATCCATTTCTAATGGATCAAAATTTTCCTGAGCAGAACTTAATGTTTCTTCATTTTTATATTCAATTTGAGTTTCTGTTTCAATTTCAAATTGACGTAATTGTTCACGTAAACGATTTACCGTGTCATCAAATTCTGTAATGTTATAACGGAAATTATTTGTTTGCTGTTCCAGACGCGAACGATAGATACTGACTTCACCCGCAAAATTTACCAGGTTATCTAAAAGATCTGCACGTACCCGAACTTGTTCAACTTGAGTACGTCCAGATTTACGTCGTTCATGTTCGTCTTCTGTTGCTAAGTTAGTCTCGGGGTTTTCAGGCGTGATATCCTGTACTGGTGTTTCCTTTATATTTTGCTCATGAAGATCCAGCGAAATAATATTGTCTTTCGCTATTTCAGGAACACCTTCATTTTCCGCTTGATCATCAACACTTAGCTCAATAACTTCTTCTACAGCTTCAGGTAGCTCGAAATCCGGAATTGTTATTGATTCTTCAAGATCCAGGCTATTTCGAAGTTCAGACTCAAGCTCTTCAAGCTCAGAAATTTCAATTGTAGAAACTTCACTAACTTCACTAACTTCATCAAGATGAGTTTCTGCTGTTATGTCATCAGAAACTTCTAACACATCAAAACTGTCACGATTTTGCAGCATGTTATCAACTTCATTAATGAGGTCTGTCGCTGCAGTTAAACCTTTGTTATCTTGCACCAGTTCTAACATTTGTACTAAACGATCTTGAGCACGTTGTATAAGTTCAAACATGGATTTCGATGGTTGCATATGACCATCAACAACAGCTGTTAATAATGACTCAATGCTATGACCCAAATCACCTAGTTCTGCAATACCCGCCATACGAGCACCACCTTTTAAGGTATGAAGCTGGCGCTGTAACTCTTCTACCAACTTATGATCTTTTGGATCTGATATCCAGTCATGTATGATTTGATCGCTTTCATCAAGAATCTCTGTTCCTTCTTCAATGAAAATCTCAAGTAATTCTTCATCATAATTGGCTAAAGGAGCAGCTTCAACAACAGGTTCTTCAACTTTGACTGCGCTTACTTCAGGAGTAACGTCTCTTGGTAAAGATTCAATAAAAGATAACAGTGTTTCATATTCAGGTAACTTGGCACCAGGTTGATCAAGGCAATCAACTGTTTGTTCTATTAATGTAATAACATTATCTAATTGAATTATTGCAACCTGAGGCAGTGCAACCTCAATGTCCTGTAAATGTTTTACATAATGTTCAAAACTACTACAAACTACAGCTAATGATTGCACTCCTGTAGTTCGTGAACTTCCGGTTAAAGTATGTAAGGCACGTAGTAAAACCTGATTCGCTTCTGTTTTACCATCATTCCAATCTGCGATGTATTGCTTAAGAGAATGACTATGCGTTGCAACTTCTTTACGATAGATATCGAGTAATGTGGCATCAATATCTACAGGCGGCGGTTCCTCAGAAACAATCTCAACCGAGACCTCTTCTTCAACATCTATTGGAATTATCTCTGGTTCCGGCGTTATTTCAGCTGCAGGCTCTATTTCGGCTGCAGGTTCTATTTCAGTTTCAGGCTCTACAGCAATATCTTCACTTTCTGCAGCTATTATATTTATCGGTTTTCCCTGACTTAATGCATCAGCATATTCCATTAGTACTAAAATATTTTGACCTGGCTTCCCACCAACTTTAAATAATTCAAACAGTTCAGGTAAAGCTTGTTTACCTATGTTCATCAATTCAAGTAATTCAGCACTCGCTTTAATTGTATTATCGAGTACACGGTTAAGCATATTTTCAAATGCCCAGGCAAACTCTCCAAGATCAATAGCCCCCACTAATCGACCACTACCTTTTAAAGTATGGTATGCGCGCCGTATTTCTTTTAAAGGATCATCATTCGTTGTATTTGCTGTCCACATCGGAAGAAGTTCGGAGATAGTCTCATAAGCTTCTTCTGCTTCCTCCATAAAGATTTCAATAATCTCGTCATCAATCGTGTCATCTAATAAAGAAGGTTCTTTAACTGGTTCTGATTTGATTGCAGGTGCTTCTTGTAACGATTCTATATCTACCGCAGGTGGTGCTGTCATAGCATCATCTGTAAGCTCAAGATCGGGTTCTATGGTTAAATCATCGGTTAAAACTTCTTCTGAGGCAAAGCTATCGTTCTCCAGCCCGAAATCAAGGCCTTCATCTAATGTTACCTCTTCAAGATTAATTTCATTTTCATCAACTTCTGCTGGTGATACAGCATCTGTTAATTCCAGGCTTAAATCATCCAATGATAATTCATCTGTCGAAATGTCAAGAGCATCGCCAGCATCATCACTTTCAAGAGAAAGCTCTAAACCCGCTGTAAGCTCTGATTCTTCTTCATCGCTACTTTCAACAACAGCTGGTTCTTCTTTTATTGTTTCAGAAAGTTCTTCAACCGCTTCAACATTTTCTTCCGCCTCTACTTCAGCAACTTCTTTAGTATCAATACCTAAAGATTGTAAACTTTGCTCAGCAACATTAAGAATAGCTTCTGGCTGTCCCCAGCTTCCCATCATCGATTCCATGTAATATTCGAGGCTACTAATTGCATCAGCCAGGTTGTTCATGTCGTCTAACGAAGGAGGAATAGTTTCTTTAATAAGTTTGCTGCGAATATAATTGTTCGTTAACGTTAGCAAGTTTGCCGCATCGTTTAACGATAAGATCATTAAGCTACCTTGAATTTGTTCAAGTAATGCGGGAATAGATTTTAGTTGATCACGTTGTTCATTATCCTGGCTAAATTCAGTTAAGGCATCTTTAACTTTTGCTAAATTAACCTTTGCTTCATCTAAAACAGAATGCATTAATTTGTTCTGTTCAGCACCCTGCATCTGTGCAAGTGCAGCATCACCTGCATCAACACCTTCTTCAACTTCAATTGTTGAAGCTGCTTTAGCGGTTGATACTTCACTCAATGAATTTTCAACAGCAATCATTGCAGCCGCAACATTCATTAATTCTGACTCATCGACAGCTAACTTATTGCCAACAATATCGTTAATTACTTCAGCTTGTTTCAATACCGCTTCACGTTGCACACCTAAATTTAACATTGCAAGTGTATCGGCCATTTGCGTAAGAGAAGTGTGAACATCCTCAAGAATAGAGACATCCTTATCATCAGCACGAACAAACACATCAAGATTGTCTTTAATTTTATTAATATCTTCAATAATTACTGAAGATACCGTTTCCATTAACGCTGCATTAGGTGCAGTTAGATCCGCACGCGCTTGTTCCACTGCCTGCGTATCTGGCATTATATCTTTAAGACTAAAGGCTTCTTTAATATCTTTTGTGAACTCACCCGATGTTGTTGAAGTCGCAACATAATAAAGTAAGTTTTTTTCTAATTCTTCAGGTGGAGCTCCATCAAGTGCTAACTCACCCTCATCAATAATTTTTTTAATTTGACGATCAACATGTCCCAATAACATTTTTACGGCAACACTTGTATCAACACCATCATCTTTTAAACTTTCAACCAGGCCGCTGGCTATCCAAAAGACTCGTCGTGCTTCATCAGACTCAGCAGTTTTAGTTAGCTCAGTAATAACGTCTGCAATTTTTTGTAAACCGGCTTTAGGATTTTTATTTTTGAACCAGGATAATAAACCAAGGTGATAGTTGTGTCGTAACTTGCGAGCAAGTGCAGATAAACCACCTTCTTCACCACTAGTGACTTTAAATACTGCTGCCGGGGCAGCTATACTTAAATCTGGTGTAAATAATGCACCTTCACTTAACAACGCTTCATTCCTGGCTGCGCGAATATCATTTAATAACGGTAATAACACCACAGGCATATCTGCGTTGCCTGCCAACAAGTGCTCCAGGTAATCCGGCACTTGTAAAATACCACGCATTAATGTTTCGTAAGCATCGTCTTTATTATTTACTTTGTCATCAAAAATAGCCTGAGAGAGTTTTTCCATTTCCTCTACAGCTAATGCAGCGCCATGAAGCTCCACCATCTGCAATGTTCCATGAACCTGGTGCAAATAGTTAATGCAAAAACGCATTTGTGATTCATCGGCAGTGTCTTCAACATAAGCTTCAAGTGAAGTCTGTGCCTGCTTTAAGGTTTCATCAATTTCCGACTTTACCCATTGCAACGTATTTGTATCAACGGTACTCATGCGTCATACCTCGGCTTTTGAATATCTCCAGGCTCAGTATGATTTCGTTGAAAAGCTAAAACACCATCATATTTCATAGAACTCATTTCAGAATGTTGCCAACTCGTTATTTCACCAGCACCTAAAATTAATAATCCACCTGGCACAAGGTGTTCGACAAGCTGGTTTATAATCATTAAGCGAGTTTCACGTTTAAAATAAATAAGAACATTCTGGCAAATAATAATTTCCATTTTGCCGACCGAACTATTCTCAATGTTAAGTAAATTAAGTCGGTTAAAACAAATTCGTTTTCGTAAAGATTCGTTAACAAGGTAATGTTCTTTATCAACTTTTTCCATATAATTACTAATGTATTCAATCGGCACATTAGTAAATCTATTACGATGATATTGTGCCTTTTTCCCCACAGCTAATGCATCATGACTAATGTCTGAGGCAGTAACAGCCAAATAACATTTTTCATTTCTATCGGTCATGTATTTATCTATATACATCATCAAGCTATACGGTTCTTCACCTGTTGCACACCCAACACTCCATATATGAATGTTAGGGCTATTATTTTTAAAATTCAGTGTTTCAAGGTAGGTCTGTTTAATTAACGATAAGGCCTGAGTATCACGAAAAAAACGAGTTTCATGTACGGTGAGTCTGTCTACCAGAGTTTCCCATTCAACACGGCCAGCTTTACCATGCGTGACATAAGCAAAATAACTTTTGTATTCATTTATACCAAGCTCTTGCATACGAATAGAAAGCTTCGATAATAAAAAACTTTTGCGTAACTCGGGTAAAGTAATGCCGGTTCGCTCTTCAAGCAAAGCCAACCATAAAGCATACTCGTCATCACTCATTGGCATCAGTTCATTTAACTGCCAAAGAGTTTGAGGCACTTTGTTCTCCTGAGCTTGAATCACCAACAGACTCTCATCTTCATGATCACACCGATATACAGTTGAAGGCTTAAGCCTGCAACTTATAAACGGAAGCCTGCAACAGAGTTACGTAATTCATTTGCTAATTCAGCAAGGTTACCAATCGATGCCGCGGTTTCGTTTGTACCGGCTGATGTCTGAGTAGTAATTTCCTGAATAACGTTCATGGTGTCAGAAATATTAATTGCTGCACTCGCTTGCTGTTTTGCTGAATCAGAAATTGTTCGAATAAGTTCAGCTAAATGCATTGATACACTTTCAATCTCTTCAAGCGATTGACCCGCATCCTGTGCCAGTTGCGCACCCTGAACCACTTCTGATGTACTTTGTTCCATTGAAGCTACCGCTTCGTTGGTATCTGTCTGGATGGCTTTTACCAACG
>DAOVYB010000062.1 GCA_030635835.1 Gammaproteobacteria bacterium | reverse complement strand
GATAACTGCTCGGTCTCTGTTCCAGACTCGACTCTACCGATTCCTTCCATGGAATCGTCTTGCGTTACTCTCGACAATTGCTCCTGCATTGTTCTACCTTCGCCCATCCTTGGGCTCGTACTTACGGGCGTCTTGCCTTTATGTGTCTATGCAGTTGTCGCAATGACAATTGGAATGTGGATATCAATAGAACTTTTACCAGCTGCTACGTTTACGACCACGTAATTTTGGAATAATCAGGCCGAGTATAATTCCGCCAAACAGGACTAATGCACCGGCAATAAACCATTCGCGTTGGGAACGGTCTTTTAAAGAATGATTTTCCTGATTAAGACGTTGCAGATCTTTTTCCAGAGTAACATTTTTGTTTTGTAGTTCACGATTTTGTCTATCAAGAAGTATCGGTTTTTTAGCGATTTCATTTAAGCGCGCCAGCTCAGTATCCAGTTGTTTTTTGTCAGTACTGAGTGTGCTTTGTTGTTGTGATAATACTTTGTGTTCTTTACTTAATGTTGAAAATTCTTCTCTGATTTTTTTTAAAGCCGTTCTTGTTTTGATTAATTTAGCTTCCGCTCGGGTAAGTTTTTCTTGAGCAACCGGTTCATCGGCAAGGTATTGGCTGCGTACCCAGCCTTCAGTGCCATCACTTGTTTCAATTTGTGTGTATCCCGTATCTGTGGTTTTAAGTACTTTTACATGCTCACCCGTTTCAAGAGTTTTAATGATCTGAAATTGTGCGCCTTGACCAGTTCGTACGGTGATAACAAGGTGATCACTGACATATTGCGTTTTGGCTTGTACAGCAAATGACATTATGAAAATTAAAGGAAGAATAAGAATATGTTTTTTTGCTAGTTTCACCGAGGATACCCTATATTTTATTATTAGATTTTAATGAGCATTTATACACTTTTTTACAGAATGCTCAAGTTTTCATGCTTGACGGAAAGCGACCATGTGATCCAGTTCAAGTCTGAGTTTCACTTTTTCACCAATTTCATGATTATGATGACTGGGGAAAAGAGATAAAACTTCAATATCATCATCGAGCTGAAGAGTGTAAAGAATTTCTGCACCTTTAAAGGCTTTTTGCGTGATGATAGCTTCCAGCTTACCACTGTCATCACAGACAATATCATCCGGTCGTAACAGTAATTCGACTTTTGTACCTTGATCCCACTCATAAGCCCGATCGCCCTGAATAGTGCCCAGTGAAGTTTCTACAGAATCATGCGTGGATAATATTCCCGGAATCAGGACGCCCTGACCGATAAAGTCAGCAACAAAACGATCGACAGGTGAGTGGTATAAGTTATAAGCGCTGTCGCGTTGTAATATTTTTCCGTCATTCATTACAGCAATTATGTCACCAAATGAAAAAGCTTCATGTTGATCATGCGTCACCAGAATACCCGTTGCTCCGCGTGATTTTAAAATATCGCGAACATCCCGACTTAAGCGATCTCGCATTTCGATATCGAGGTTAGAAAAGGGTTCATCTAATAAAATCAGTTTAGGCTCAGGCGCAAGTGCACGTGCTAATGCGACACGTTGTTGCTGGCCACCAGAAAGTTCATGAATATAACGCTCGCCGTAGCCAGATAAACCAACGATTTCGAGCATTTGATCAATAATTTGCTGTTTTTCTTTTTCAGATTTGTTGCGCAGACCAAAGCTAATGTTGTGATTTACGTTCATATGAGGGAATAAGGCATAATCCTGAAAGACCATACCGATATGCCGTTTTTCAGGAGATTTGGTGTAGCCCACATATGAGATACGTTCACCATTAAGAATAATTTCACCATGATTTAGTGGCTGAAATCCTGCAATCGCTCTTAATATGGTGGTTTTTCCGCAGCCACTTGGGCCAAGCAGGCAATGTAAATCACCTTCATTAATATGACAGGACATATCCTGAACAACAGTTTGTCCACGATGCTGGCATTCAATATTTTTTAATTCAAGAATGGGGTTCATATAAAGAATGATACAACTTTTAGAACTAAATGAGAACTAAACTCATTTACAAAGTTAGAGCAAGAATCAATAGTAGTAAGTTAATAAAGTTGCGATACGTGTAGGTTGGGGGTAGTGCCTCAACACCAACCTACAACTTATATTGGTAAGAGGTTTATAAATTATTTCCAGCGTTTAGCTTCTTGCTGGTTTACTGCAATGCCAAATAAACCTTCCGAATAGGTTTTATGTAATGCTGCACGGGCATCTTTGTTACCTTGTTGAGCAGATTTTTTCCACCAGCTTATGGCTTTATCAACATCTTTACCCAGGTTTCTGCCGTAAGCGTAGTCACCAGCAATATTAACCTGTGCGGCTGCGTTGCCCCGTTCAGCGGCTTTAAGCCACCATTTATTCGCATCTTTAGGGCTACGGTAAATCACTTTACCTTTGTTATACATAGTGCCCAGGTTATACATCGCATCGGTATGACCATTAGCGGATGCACGTTTGTACCAAATGAAAGCTGTCTTGAGATTTTTCTCAACACCCAGACCTTTCATATACAAAATACCTAAATTATATTGTGCATCGGCATTATCTTTTTCTGCCAGTGGCAGCCATAGACGTAAGGCTTGTTCATAGTTTCCTGTTGAAAAAGCCTGAAAGCCATCCTCAAGTTCAGCGGCTTGTGCGCTTAAAGAGGTAACAAGAATTAAAGATAAAATAAAATGTTTTAGCATAATTTATATATCGTCCATTAAAGACAAAACAATAATGAAAATTTGATTAAATAATCACAAAACAGCTTATTTTTTTGTCATTAATAATTCGAGTAAAGCTTTTTGAGCATGAAGACGATTTTCAGCCTGATCCCAGACTACGCTTTGAGGGCCATCAATCACTGATGCACTGACTTCTTCTTCACGATGTGCAGGTAAACAATGCATAAAGATGGCATCTTTATTCGCAAGCCCCATTACATCGTCATTTACCTGGAAACCTGTAAATGCTTTTTCACGAATGGCTTGTTCTTCTTCTTGCCCCATGCTTGCCCAGACATCAGTCGTGATCATATCGGCGCCTGATGCGGCATCAGAAGGGTTTCGGAAAATATTTACACAGTCTTTTGTTTCTTCTAATAAAGCTGCGTCAGGATCATAACCTTCCGGTACCGCAACATTTAAAGTAAAACCATATTGACGAGCGGCATTCATATAAGAATGGCACATGTTATTGCCATCACCGATATAGGTAACCGTTTTACCTGCAATATCACCACAATGTTCATAATACGTTTGCATATCAGCTAGTAACTGACAAGGATGATACATATCAGTTAGCGCATTTATCACTGGTACATTGGAATACTCTGCAAATGTTTCTAACATTCCATGATCAAATGTTCTTACCATAAGGGCATCCACCATACGGGATAAAACGCGCGCACTATCTGCAACCGGTTCACCACGACCAAACTGAGTATCTCGTGGAGAAAGAAAAATAGCATGTCCACCAAATTGCACCATACCGGTTTCAAATGAAACACGGGTACGTGTTGAGGACTTGTCAAAAATCATACCTAATACTTTGTTTTTTAGTGGCTCATAAAGTTCGCCAGATTTTTGTATCGCTTTAAGTTCGATAGCACGGCTGACAAGCTGCTTTAATGTCGCTTTGTCAAAATCCATGAGTGTCAGAAAATGTTGAGTCATAGTAATCTTCTTAAAAGTTTTTATGAGTTAAATTTTGTTTTGTTATATTTAAAAATAAATCGTTAAATTTGTAATTTTCTGTAGGTTCGAATCATAGCGCCCCACTTTTAAATAAAACCAGAGGGTATTATTCGCACCTATAGGTCTTAATTTGTTAGTAGCATATTAAGCAATGAAATCATGAATTAAACCACTAACCATCTTTACGATTTGATCAGCTTCTTCGTCTGAAATAATCAGTGGTGGTAATAACCGTACAACATCACCGGCAGTAACATTAATTAAAATACCTGCATCAAGACCCGCTTTAACTAACTCTGCACAAGGCCGGTCAAGTTGAATACCAATCATTAAACCTTTGCTACGAATTTCAACAACTGCTTCAAGGTCTTTTAAATTATCTTTAAAGCCATTAATGATTTTTTCATTCAGTGCTGTAGCACGATCAGCCAGATTATTTTCTTCACATGTTTCAATAACCGCTAACGCAGCAGAGGTTACTAAAGGGTTGCCACCATACGTGGATCCATGATGACCGGGTTGAAATAATTTAGCCGCTTCGCCTTTCGCTATACATGCACCAATCGGCACACCATTACCTAATGCTTTTGCTAAGGTCATTACATCTGGCGTAATATCGTTATGTTGATGTGCAAACCATTTACCTGTCCGACAGATACCCGTTTGAATCTCATCTAACATCATTAACCAGTTATTTTCGTCACAAATCTCACGAATTTGGTTTAGGTAATCATCTGCGGGAATATTAATTCCACCTTCACCGGTAATCGGTTCAACTAAAACTGCAACAACATTAGAATTATTTTTTGCAATATTTTTAATCGCTTCAATATCATTATAAGGCGCACGAACAAAACCCTGAACGAGTGGTTCAAAACCCGCTTGAATTTTCCGGTTACCTGTTGCGGTTAAGGTTGCCATGGTCCGACCATGAAAACTGCCTTCCATAACGATAATGGCAGGTTGATCAATATTTTTACTGTGACCATAAAGACGCGCAAGTTTAATCGCGGCTTCATTCGCTTCAGCACCTGAGTTGCTGAAAAATACATTATCCATATCAGATAATTGAGTCAGCTTATCTGCCAGTTTTTGTTGAGTCTGAATACCGTATAAATTGGAAGTGTGAACCAGTTTACCGGCTTGCTCACAAATGGCTTTAGTGACAGCAGGGTGTGCATGGCCTAAACCACAGACTGCAATGCCAGCAAGTGCATCCAGATAAGTTTTACCTTTGCTATCCCACAGAGTTGCACCTTCACCTTTTTCAAAGTTTACCGGTAGTGGAGCATAGTTATGCATTAATGTATCAGTCATGTTGTTACAAATCCGTTTATTACACGTGTTGTAAATATACAGTGTCACCAAAAATAAAAAGGCAGTCCGTTGTGAAGACGGACCGCCTACGAGAAAGAGCTAATTTTAGACCTAGATCGGCTTTTCAGCAAATTTTTGCCTCATTTTTAGCCGAAAAATACGGATAAAAAATTGCCGGGAGCAATTTTTCATGAATGCAGCGAGCCTGAAAGGTGGAAGGCAGGGATGCCAGACATAAAAAAAACCCAGCCTCCAAACCATAATAGGATGGAGACCGGGTTTTTTAGGATTAATTCTTTCTATTTAGAAAGTTAAGCCGTGTCCAAAACCGATCATGCACAATAACATTGGGATAGAGAGTACTGTATTAGTACGTGAAGCCATTAATGCTACGAATTTTGCTTTAGCAATTTCATCAGCAGTTGCTTCTTTCATTCCAAGGATCTTTTGTTGGTTTGGCCAAATTAGAACCCAAACGTTGAACAACATGATAGTACCTAACCATGCACCAAGGCCGATAACTTCCATACCAGCAGAGAAAGTAAATGCTGACATTGCTCCACCTAAACTTTCTAAGGCGCCAACACCAGTTAACCAGGTAACTACTGCTGCCCAACGAAACCAGAGTAAAGCAGTTGGAGCAACATATTTATTGATTGCAGCAGGACCTGGGCCATCTGAATCTGCTAATGCCGCGCCAACACCAGGAACTTGAACGAAGTTGAAGTAGTAAAGTAAACCTATCCAAACTATGCCAGCTAATACGTGAAGCCATACTTCAAGATTAAGTGCGGTAAAACCGGACATACCGGCACCGAAAATACCAGCTAAAATAAAACCAGTGATGATAGTGCCTTTAATAGACGTTAATGGATTCATGTGAGAGTACCTCGAAAGTTTTTCTGCTAAATTTATTATATAAAATATTTACCGAGTAGTTTACTACAGTATTATGATTTGAGCACCCCCCTTAATAGATAAAGGCGTCTGTTAAATAGTCAGGGTGAAATAGAGCAGCAATGCTACAATGTGTATTTTTAAAATACCCTTAAAAAATTAAAACTTTTTAATCTTAAATACGAACATATCACCTTGAATAGTATTGAACTAAGCCTTTTTACCAGTCGTCTGGATGCCGTTTGTGATGAAATGGGCGCGGTATTACAGCGAGCCGCTTTTTCTCCAAATATTCGTGATCGTCTCGATTTTTCCTGTGCAGTATTTAATGCCGAAGGTGAGCTTTGTGCGCAAGCGGCTCATATTCCCGTGCATTTAGGCAGTATGGCCTATGCGATGCAAGATATTGTGAGTCAGTTAAATTGGCATGAAGGTGATATGGTTATTGTGAATGATCCCTTTCTTGGCGGAACACATTTACCCGACATTACTTTGATCGCACCGGTTTACCTTGAAGGTAAATTGCTGGCCTTTGTTGCTAATCGTGCACACCATGCAGATATTGGTGCCGACTCGCCGGGTTCAATGCCATTATCAAAAAGCCTGGATGAAGAAGGGCTGGTGATTCCTCCCACACATTTAATTGAACAAGGCAAAATGGATGAAGTATTCATGGCTGAGATTCTTAGTTCAATTCGCAGTGGCCATGCAGGTAAAGGTGATTTCTCAGCACAAGTCAGTGCCAATCACACCGGTGCAGATCGTTTACAGTCTTTAATGCAATCACTGGGTGAGTCTAATTTCTTAACCGCATTATCAGAACTTAATGACTACGGTGAGCGTTTAGCGCGAAGTGTGATTAATGATATTCCGGATGGGGAATATCAATTTGCCGATGTGATGGATGATGATGGCTTAGGAAATGTTGATTTAAAAATTGCAGCGATAATTAATATTAAAGCACATAATGTCAGTGTAGATTTTGCAGGAACGACCGGGCAGACCGAGGGTAATATTAATTGCCCATTATCTGTTGCGGCCGCTGCGGTGTATTATGTTTTTCGCTGCTTAATGCCTAAACAAACCCCGGCATGTGCAGGTAGCTTTCGGCCAATAACCATCACTGCACCAGAAGGCTGTTTACTCAACGCTAAACGACCTGCCGCGGTTGCAGCAGGAAATGTCGAAACCAGTACCCGTATTGTTGATGTTGTCATGGGGGCGTTAGTACAAGCCTTACCCGAAAAAATTCCTGCTGCAAGTCATGGCAGTATGAATAATCTTGCCATGGGATCTATTAACGATAACTGGGATTATTATGAAGCTGATAATAATAAAGCATGGGATTATTACGAAACTATTGGTGGTGGCATGGGGGCGAGCTCAACGGGGCAAGGTTTAGATGCCGTGCAAACGCATATGACTAACACACGAAATACTCCCATCGAAGTAATGGAAACAAGTTACCCCGTGCGTATAAAACAATACGCCATAAGAAAACATTCTGGTGGAGAAGGTTTGAATAAAGGTGGTGACGGACTTGTACGAGAGTTTGAATTTTTAAAACCAGCCAATGTTACGCTATTAACAGAACGAAGACATCATCAACCCTGGGGTGTAAATAATGCCTCAGCAGGTGAAAGTGGTCAGAATTTATTAAACGATCAAACATTAAAGCCAAAGGTATGTATTGATGTTAAAGCGGGTGATTGCTTAACCATCAAAACCCCCGGTGGTGGTGGTTGGGGAACAAAACTGTAGATCTCTTGTAGGTCGGCCTTCAGGCCGACGATGAGGTATAACGAAGTTATATAACTTATCGTTAAGAGGCAGAGTATTCGAGAATAAAGGTTGATGTTTCTAATACTGCGTCGGCCTGAAGAGCCGACCTACAGAAAAGCGAGTGTTGGTAGGTTGGATTTTAAGGCCGACAAAATTTAAAAAAGGAACTTAAGGATGAGTTTTAATGAATTGCGAAAAGGACGTTATTCTGAAGAAGGTCAAATTTATTTTGTAACAATGGTTACACATGAAAGAAAGCCACTCTTTTCTAATTTTTATGTGAGCCGTAAAACAATTCAG
>DAOVYB010000090.1 GCA_030635835.1 Gammaproteobacteria bacterium | reverse complement strand
TACGCAAAGCCATTACTTATTTGCTTCATCAACCTGATATTGCAAAAAACTGGGATAAAACAGGGAAAAATACGGAGATTCTTAAAAAACTTGATATTCCAGGCATGGATTTATTACTGGAAGCACTTGAAATATTAAGAATTAACCCCGATTTAAGTACCAGTGCACTCATTGAACGCTGGCGCGAAACGCCCTCAGCAAACCATCTTGCCAAACTCGCAAGTGAGAGACCTGAATTAGATGATATTGCCGAGTTAGAACTTGAGTTTATTGGCGTAATGGAAGCATTAATAAAACAGTCTATTGAACTTCGTTACGATGATTTACAGGCTATATCCGACCAGCGAAAACTGAGTAATGATGAAATGGAGGAGTTTAAAATGCTCCTGCAGCAAATAAATCTCTCAAAAAGTGCTTCAAAACCAGACTAATAGCAAATATTTGCTATATATATTAGAAGAAACCGCTTAAAACTAGTGTATAATTCGTTGGTTTTACGCCCCGATATTGTTAATACAGCTAAGAAGGCTTTTATGTCGCAAGCAACAAATCAAGAACAGCAACAATCTCAACTTAAGATATTGATTGCTAAAGGAAAAGAACAGGGATTCCTGACTTACGCCGAAGTAAACGATCATTTACCGAATACCATCGTCGATCCGGAACAAATTGAAGATATCGTTGGCATGATCAACGATATGGGCATCACCGTACATGAAAAAGCACCGGATGAAGACACCATTGCGAACGCAACCAATTCAGTTGATGAAGATGCCGCTGAAGAAGCTGCACAAGCTTTAGCCGCGGTTGAAAGTGAATTTGGCCGTACTACCGATCCAGTGCGTATGTATATGCGTGAAATGGGCACCGTTGAATTACTGACTCGTGAAGGCGAAATTGCCATCGCGAAACGCATTGAAGCAGGTTTACGCCACATGATGGCTGCGCTTTCCTCTTATCCGGAAACAATCTCAATTTTAGTCGACTCTTACGCCAAAATCGAAAAAGGTGAAATGAAACTCACCGATATTATTTCAGGTTTTATCGATCCTAATGCGCCTGACAACATCCCGACACCAGCTGAAATAGCGGCAGCCAATGCAAATAAAACAGCGGGTAATGCAAGCGATGATGACGAAGAAGAAGTTGATACTGGTATCGATTTAGAAGAAGCACATGAGCGCTTTACTTTAATTGAAAAACTTCACACGAAACATATTGAAGCATTACAAAAATATGGCAACACCGATCCTAAAACGAGCAGCACATTAGAAGAAATTATCACGCAGATCTCTGAGTTAAAACTTACGCCTAAAATGACAATTGTCATTCAGCTTAATATGCGTAGCTTGATTACACGTATTCGTGCACAAGAAAAAATTATTTTAGATGTATGTGTTGAACAGGCTCATATGCCTCGTAAACATTTCATTACTACCTTCCCGGATAGTGAAACGGATCTTAAATGGTTAGATCAACATATCGCTGCCGGTGAAAGTTATTCTGAAGTATTAAAAGATCATCATGATGAAGTACTTAAAGCACAAACCAAACTGGTTAGAATTGGTGAAGAAAGTGGTTTATCGATTAGTGAAATTAAAGCGATTAACCGCAAAATGTCGATTGGTGAAGCAAAAGCCCGTCGCGCTAAAAAAGACATGGTCGAAGCCAACTTACGTTTGGTTATCTCGATTGCAAAAAAATACACCAACCGTGGTCTGCAGTTCCTTGATCTTATTCAGGAAGGCAACATTGGTTTAATGAAAGCGGTAGATAAATTTGAATACCGTCGTGGTTATAAATTCTCGACTTATGCTACATGGTGGATTCGTCAGGCGATTACCCGTTCAATTGCAGATCAGGCACGTACTATTCGTATTCCGGTACACATGATTGAAACGATTAATAAACTCAATCGTATTTCACGTCAGATGCTGCAGGAGATGGGACGTGAACCAACACCAGAAGAACTCTCTGAACGCATGGAAATGCCTGAAGATAAAGTGCGTAAAGTGCTTAAAATTGCCAAAGAACCTATCTCAATGGAAACACCGATTGGTGATGATGAAGATTCACACCTTGGTGACTTTATTGAAGATCAAAATGTTGAATCACCAGTAGATTCAGCCACAGCAGGTGGTTTAGGTGAAACGGTTCAGGGCATTCTTGAAGGCCTAACCGCGCGAGAAGCAAAAGTACTACGTATGCGTTTTGGTATTGATATGAATACTGATCATACTCTGGAAGAAGTTGGTAAGCAGTTTGATGTAACTCGAGAACGTATTCGTCAGATTGAAGCAAAGGCGTTACGTAAATTGCGCCATCCAAGTCGTTCAGATCATTTAAGAAGCTTTCTTGATATCGAGTAAACAAAAAAACCGGAAGTTGCCGGTTTTTTATTACCTGTTCAAGCAACAGGAAAATATTAGTTTTAACTATCGGCCAACTATAGTGTAGAATAGCCCCCGTTTTGGGCCTATAGCTCAGTTGGTTAGAGCAGGGGACTCATAATCCCTTGGTCCTTGGTTCGAGTCCAAGTAGGCCCACCATTTAACGACTATAAAAAAGGGTTACGAATGTAACCCTTTTTTATTAAATTATTTCTATTATTGTTACCAGCCATAAATAACACCCTCTAATAAATTGTTATAACCCGCATACTCTTTTCCATCAACGGGAATAAAGCTTTTCGCTTTACTACCAAATCGTTTTAATATACCCGCAGTAGCGTTAACACCATTTCCAATAGTTAAAGATTTTCTTATTCGTAGTTTTAATTCCGGGCTAACGCGGCGACTAACTGAAATTCCCTGATTCGGCATTTGTTTGCTGGTATATAAAGATATTAAATTTTCTCGCTGCTCTTTATTAAGCTTTTACTTATAAAAAGTCGTGCGTAATACCGCAGCTGCACAATCTAATGTTTTTAATGATTTAAATACTTTTCCCATACCACCTTTAATCATTGGTTGCCGAACCGGGTTACGGAAGTAATTAAGAACCGTTAGTGTTGATAAATTGGGAGGTGAAATGCCGCAGATTTTTTACCAATCAATTTATTTACATGATTATATTTAGTATCGCTTTTATCGGTCACGACAATAAATTGTAAATCACCCGGTATTTTTACTATCGCTTCATGACCCAGGTGTTGTTCACGCCATGAGATAAAATGTGGTCCATCAAAAATTATATCGTATTTATCATTCCGCATTTCTCGCTGGTACTTTAGCCAGTTTTCAGGATACTTATATGTCACAGTGACACCAGGCAATTTTGATAAATGTTGAGCAATAGGCCCGTACATTTTCATACCAGCTTCAGCTGTTTCTCGTGGTGGTGCAGATAAGATTAAACCCTGTGCAAATGATGTTGATAAAAATCCATTCAATATAAGTAGCAATAACACAATATCCTTAACATTTTTCATCTCTCCCTCACCTGACACCTCAATATCCACAAAGCCTGTTTATGTGTCTCATCATGAAGTCTTATTTTGAAATCACAGCAATAGAGCAATGGTTCAAAAAATCGGGATATACGCAGGCTAAAAATGTGAATAGCAACAATACCTTGCAGTTTGCAGTGTGGAATAATGAAAAATGCAGTATTATCAGGCGAGTAAATACATAATAAGATCATTACTACTCGTTTGAAAATGCATTAATAACATAAACTACTAAAAATGGAAATTAGTCGTGACATTACCCGTTCTTAATTTACCACTGCTCAATACAACACGGCCAAAACCCTATATAAAGCCAAAAAATTTTCGACTCTGGCTCAAAGGGATTCCAACCGGTAACGTACAAAAGTCATCACGAATTGTATTGCAGCAATTAAAAATTCTAAACCAGTCACGTTACCCTTACTCTGAACGTAGCCAGTTACTTGATACATTACGTCCCACGATCAGACAACTTCTGCTTTCACTAAAACAATCTTTACAGTGTGCTCAGCTTCCTCTTTCATCCGAAAATAAATTAATCGAACAACTTATTCAGGATTTGCTCAGTGAAATGTCACATGGTTATAAACTGATAACCAGTGACTTAATGGCTAAAACTTCGTTAAAAGAAAACGATCAGCTTTTATTACGCGAATCAATTTATCTCAGTATTCAATATCTTGCGCGTAGCATAGTTGAAAGCTATCTTACCTATGCTTCACCACAATACGATGTCTGGCGTGAACTTCATCAACTCTATCGTTATGCTGAATATGAACATATTCAAAATGAACCGATCGATGATCCTTATCCCGATCATGCTTTACCTATTCAATATACTATTGATCTTGCTTATAAACGTATCGTGTTATTGTCGCTTTCAGCACCTTATCACCTGATGCAAAATGAAGCGGAAGATATTTATTACCTGGTCTCTGCCTGGACTGCTGTTTGTGAAATATCCGAATTAGAAAAAAAACATATCTCGGATCAATACGCTGTTGATTTTGCAACAGACATGTCACCTCGATATGTTCCTAAAAGCCTTGAATGGGAACCTGTTGACGGGCGTGTTATTGATATCAGTGAAGTAAAATCACGCCTTAATAAACATACTACAAAAGTAATACGCTTTAATGTTGATAGTGATGATTTCATTGAAGAAGAAACACCACAATCACTTAAAGAACGTCAACAACGTGATATGTTGCTTCGCTTAACCGATGCATGGAATAGCAGGCTTACACGAGAAAATCACCGCGAAGACCGAGGTGCAAAATTACGTATGGCGCTTGGTCTCAATGCCTGCCATTTTTATTGCTCTAATAAAACGGCTTTCACACCTGAAATGGACGAGTTACGGCTCATTTCTGCCGGTGAAAATAAACAAGCAACTGTTTTTGCCAATATCTATCGTGAAGCTTTACACAAAGATCGTATACATGAAAAAACCACTTATCCAATCAGTCCATGGCAACAGCACAATATTAGTCACACCGGACTTGCTATAAGCTGTGATGATTCATGTAAAAATATGAATATCAAAGTTGGGGAAATTGTTAGTTACTTATTTGAGAGTAAAACAGGTTTACACTGGAAGATTGGTATTATACGTTGGGTACATATTAATCCTGAAAATAATATTGATATGGGAATTATGACACTATCACGCAGTGCTGTTCCTATTGCGGTTAAAGCAGTCGATGGTTTAGGTAAAGGAACAGATTATTTCCGTAGCCTGTTAGTTCCAAAACAAGTTTCTATTAAACAATTAAGAAGTATTATTGTTCCGGCAATGCTATATGATATTGGTAGTATTCTCTCAGTGAATATGAAAACTAAATTATTCTACGTTAAACTGAGTAAACTCATTATCTCAAGTGGAAACATTGCTATGTTTGAATTTGAAACATTAGAAAATGCACCGGTAGATTTATCTCAGCAGCTTTAATTTAGATTTGTTTAACTAATGGCTATTTTGGTA
>DAOVYB010000078.1 GCA_030635835.1 Gammaproteobacteria bacterium | reverse complement strand
TGTTTAATGACTGGTTACCCACTGATAATTGTTTCGTTAGTCTGGATAATACAGTTAAAGATAAATGGGGCTCCGCTGTAGCGAAAATTCGCATTGGCTATCACGAGCATGATTTAAAAGTCGGTGAATACCTGAGTCAAAAGGCTGTTAAAGTATTAAAGAAAATGAATGCAGATAACATTCGTTATAATGTAAGCGGTTCTCCTCCGGCAAATCTTGTTGCTGGTGGATGTCGCTTTGGTGATGATATTAAAACATCAGTACTCGATGCAGACTGCAAAGTGCATGAGGTGAACAACCTGTATGTCACCGATGGCAGCTTTATGCCAACAGGTGGCAGCGTACCCTATACCTGGACGATTTATGCCAATTCATTTCGAGTGGCGGATATTATTAAAAAGCGTATTTAACTTCAGCTTCATATAAGAAAAAGCACGTCATTCTCTCGAGGTTTTTAGTGAAGATTCAGTAGTTTAAACTAAGGAGTCTGGCTAAAAAGTAGGTTCGCCTTTACCTACATGGACGTAGGTAAGGGGCGTTAGCAAGGAGCGGTAGCTTCAGGCGAACGCGGTAATGATTATGGAATAATTGTTATTGTTTAACACTACTGTCCCGTTAACTTTACCTATCTGAAAACGAATCAATATATCCATTTGTATTGTAGGTTGGGTTAAGGAGCAACGCGACGAACCCAACAAAAGTTAAACTAGATATACTATTTAGTTTTCTATTTTTTGTATAAACCAGTTATAGCTGGCAACACAGGTAAGGGTATCTTCAATATTTTTTATATCAACATCAACTGTAATAGATGCACGGCCTTTTTTTAAAAACTGCGTATTAAATTTTTCACGGGATTCATCAGAGATTGATGGGTAAGCAATAATATCTTTAACAGCCGGTTTTTTAAATTTTACATTTGCATCCCGTAGAACCGGAATCACTTTTCCAACAAGTTCTGGGAATAATGTTTGTAAAAATTCTCCACTGGCGGTTTCCGCCAAGGTGAATTGTGCGCTGGCATGCATGGTTGCTAAATGATTATGTGTTTCATCTGTAAAGGGAAGTTTTAGTTCGCCATTTGATGTCTGAGTGATACCGACCCTTTTTACAAAGGGGATTTCTGTTACGTTCATTTTTATCCTTTTTTTATAATTGTTCTTCTAATGATAACCATTTGAATCAGGAGCAAACAGGCTAATGCCGTTGCTGCCGGAAATAAAATGGTCGTGAGAGAATAATGTTCTAACGCGATAATAGCAATAAGATTACGAATTGCCATGAGGATAAAAAAAGTGAGTTGCTCCTCGTAAGGGTAATGATAAGCTTTTCGAAAGGTAGGTGCGAAACCGATTAGATCAACCGTTGTTAATATAATTACTGCCCATAAAGGATTGGATGTAAAATACCAAAAGGGCAAAGAAGTTAGCGCCACTATCAGAAACAGCCAGTCTTTTTTAGTAATCACAATGTTGGATTTTTTACTGTATGCCAGTATCGCGACATACAGTGTAATAATTCCGGAGACCCCGATTGGCCATGCACCTGCGCCACCTTTATCTGAAAGTTGCGCGAGAAAAACAATAAAGGTAACTGATGCCCAGATTATCCAGGAAAAATAATGAGGTTTAGTTTTACCCTGGAGGATTGATCGTATGTATGGAATAAATGCAATAAAGGTTATTGCGATAGCAACCGAGCTTAGTATCTCTTTAATTGCCATAAATCTTTTTCATGTCAGGACGTTCAGTAAAATAATAATGAGCCCAAATAAAAATATGATTAAAAATGGCGACTAATAAAGCAGCTTTAGAAAGAAGCAGTAAGCCAGGGATATATAAAATTAAAAATCCATAGATATACATGCCATTTTCGGTATATTTAAAAATCCCTTTTTTTACAAATGGCAGCTTAAAATTTTTCTCAAAATGATCGATCCCAAAGGCACGATCAATAGTGAAATATTTTTTGACAGAGTAAAAAAGATAAATAACAAAAGGTAATATTAACAGAGTTAATAGATAACCTGCCGAGACATTGAGATCTAATGTGTTTGAATTGCTGAAGGACAAAATAATTATAAAAAGCAAGCGGCTTATAAATAAAATTGAAAACCCAATCTTATATATTTTAAAAGCAAGTTGAGTACCAAAGATATTAGTAAATGTATTTTTATAGAGTTCGAGGCGCCATACTAAGAACACATAAAACTGGTGAAGAACAGGTATAGATATTGTTATCCAGAGCCAGCGATTAGTCGATATGTTCCAGAGTGATCCGGTTAAAGTTTTATTATCAATTTGTGTGCAGTAATATACAATAAGTATTAATATGACAGCAGAAAATAATTGCCATATTTGATGTTGAATTATTATTTTCCATGATGGATTCATTGTATATCCATATTTTTGAATAATCTTAGCCTAAATATTTTCTTACTGCGGCGACATGGCGTCGACTGACTTCAATTTTTTCTTCAACATCTTTTAGCTCGGTTAGGTAGTGGCCTTGCTGGTCTTTACGTATGGCTTTTAACTGTTGTTTTGAGACTAAAGCATTTCTATGAATACGAATAAATGACTCACTAAAACGTGATTCCAGACTTTTTAATGACTCTTCAATAACAACTTCGCCTTCGCGACATTTAACGGTGACGTATTTATGTTCAGCCTGAAAATAAAAAATATCGCTTAGATCAATTTTTCTTATGCCGCTATGAATGCGAACACTGAGATATTGTTCTTTTTCTTCACTCTCTTTAATTTGTATGCTTTGTATCTGAACCCGATTAAGATGTTTTGCTGACTGTATGGCTTTATCGAGTTTTTCTTTGCGTACAGGTTTTAACAGGTAAGCAATGGCATGTGAGTCAAACGCATCAAGCGCATATTCATCATAGGCGGTGGTAAAAATAATGGCAGGGGGTGTGGTGAGCTGAGACAGTTTATTTGCCGTTTCAATGCCATCCATACCAGGCATACGAATATCGAGCAATACAAGATCCGGATTATGTTGTTCAGTTTGCTGTAGTGCAATTAAACCATTTTCAGCTTCAATAATGTCATAGTCACTATGCAGCTCTTGTAACTGACGATGTAAACGTTCCCGAGTCAGTTGCTCGTCATCAACGATCAAAATCTTCATGTTCTTCTGCCTGTTTGGGAAGTTCATAAGGAAATGATAGTGATACCAGGTATAAGCCTTCTTTTTCACTTATATCAAGTTTTCCACGGTGTGCATAAAGCGCACTTAAGCGTTCGCGTACATTATCCTGTGCGAGCTGGTTGCCATGCTGACGTTGTTGCAGTTCTTTGTCCGGTAACGAATTGGTTAGGGTAAATTCAATTTGTTTGTTTGATAATGTACCTTTGATTTCAATACATCCGCCTTCCGTTTGAGATTCAATACCATGATAAATCGCGTTTTCTAATAAAGGCTGAAGTAACAATGCGGGTACCTGAGCATCATTAGGTACATCTAAATCCCACTTAACCTCCAGTCTGTCACCGAGACGTAGTTGTTCAATTTCAATATAACGGTGGCAAAGTTCCAGTTCTTCATCTAAACGAACCTGTTTACGTGCATCACTTAAACTGACGCGAAATAAATCTGCCAGATTCTCAACTGCTGTCTCCGCTTTTTCAGGATTGCTGCGTGTTAAAGAGGCAATAGTATTCATACTGTTGAAAAGAAAATGTGGACGAATACGTGACTGTAATGCCTGCACCCGCGCTTCGGTTTCAGCACGAACATTTCTGCGCCATTGATTTTGAATATAAAAATAGCGTAATACCGGGCCAGTTAAAATTGCGCCAATTGCAATATTGCGTAAAAAGAAGTGCAAATGCCAACTTGGCGGGTAAAGTTCAATTGAACCTTTATAGATGAAGTAATAGGTCAGTTCAGTGATGATGGCGATCACACTCAAGACAATAATATAACTAATAATACCCGCTTTAATATTTGAATAGCGTTTCAGATAGGGGCGGGCAAGGCAAAGTATCGAGCAGCTTGCCAAGGCACACCATTGTACAAATAATGAAATCAGGCCAAGCTGGTACCAGCGCTGAGTAGCCGGAATATCCATTGGCGCAAGGGCGAGGAAAAAGGCAAAAAGTTCAGCAATAAGCACCACAAAAAAGACCGCGCGAATGCCGCATAAATTGGGTAAAAAAAGTGTATCAATGTCGGGTTCAGTATTTGGCAAAATAGTTATATTTATTGTTAGCTTGAAATGAGTATAGCACTCCTTTTATATATACACGCTGGGCGTCAAGCGGGCAACACGTTATACTTCGAAAAACGATATTTACCCAAACAAGCAAATAGGTAATTAGAAGTATGAGCAACACATCAGGTAAAAATAATCCGGCAGATAAACTTTGGGGTGGTCGCTTTACCGCACCAACAAATGAGTTTGTTGAAGTGTTTACCGCTTCAGTGGGGTTTGATCAGCGCATGTACAAACAGGATATTACCGGTTCCATTGCTCATGCCAGAATGCTTGAGCATATTGGTGTTCTAACAGCGGATGAGTGCAAAGCGATTATCGATGGTTTGAATGATATTGTACTGGATATTGAATCCGGCCAGTTTGCATGGTCAACCGAGCTTGAAGATGTACACATGAACATCGAAGCACGCTTAACGGATCGTATTGGTATTACCGGTAAAAAACTCCATACCGGCCGTTCACGTAATGATCAGGTTGCGACCGACATTCGTTTATATTTGCGTGATGAAGTGGATGCTGTTGATGCAGAGTTAAAGCGTTTATTAAAAGGTTTAGTGGAGCTGGCGTCGCGTGAAGTGGATACCATCATGCCGGGCTTTACCCATTTACAAACCGCACAGCCGGTTAGCTTTGGTCACCATATGTTAGCGTGGTGTGAAATGTTAGTGCGTGATAGAGAACGTCTTACAGATTGTCGTAAACGCATTAATGTCATGCCACTAGGCAGTGCCGCACTGGCAGGAACCACTTACCCGATTGATCGTGAATTTACCGCAAAAGAATTAGGCTTTGATGGCATCTGTGAAAATTCATTAGATGGTGTTAGTGATCGTGATTTTGCGATTGAACTGGTTTCAGTATCATCGTTGATCATGATGCATCTTTCACGTTTTTCTGAAGAGCTGGTGTTATGGAGTTCAGCGCAATTTGATTTTGTAGATCTCGGTGACAGCTTTTGCACCGGTTCAAGCATTATGCCGCAAAAGAAAAATCCGGATGTGCCAGAACTTGTTCGTGGTAAAACAGGGCGTATTTATGGGCATCTAATGAGCCTGCTGACTTTAATGAAAAGCCAGCCATTAGCCTACAATAAAGATAATCAGGAAGATAAAGAGCCGCTGTTTGATACAGTGGATAATCTCAAAGGCTGCCTGCGTTTATATGCGGATATGATGCCGCAAATTGAAGTGAAAAAAGAAAAAATGTACGCTGCCGCGCGCAGTGGTTTTTCAACAGCAACAGATTTAGCCGATTACCTTGTGAGAAAAGGCATACCATTTCGAGACGCTCATGAAGTGGTGGGTAAATCAGTCGCTTATGGTGTTGAAAGCGGAAAAGATTTGTCTGAAATGTCGCTGGAAGAGCTAAAAGTTTTTTCCGATATTATTGAGCAGGATGTATTTGAAGTGTTAACGCTGGAAGGTTCGGTTGCTGCACGTAATCACCGAGGAGGCACAGCACCTGATCAAGTCAGAAAACAAATCGAGCGATTGAAAAAGATTATTTAACCGCCAAGGCGCCAAGAACGCCAAGGAAAAGAAATATTAAAAATAAAAACCTTTAACCACAGAGGACACGGAGGTTCACAGAGGTTTTTAAATATTTATTTCTCTGTGAACCTCCGTGTCCTCTGTGGTGAATATTTTTTCTAGATTTTCCTTGCCGGTTCAAGCTTTTTCCAGCATGGCCCGTGCTTTTTTCATCAGCAAGGTTAAATCATCACCTTTTTCATATTGTGCATAACCAAAGCTGGCTGAAATATTAAAGTTATCAGGTAAGTTTTTTGCAACGGGTAATGTAGCAAGACGATTTGTTAGATTATCGTTTAAGGTGTTACATGCCTTTGCTGCTGTTTCCGGTAATACCAGCAAGAAGTCAGTGTCATTGAGTTTACCAACCATATCGGCCCAACGAACCTGATCATTAAGCATATGACTAACAGGTAAAAGTAAGTTTGCAGATTGAGACTCGTTGAGCTGTTCAACATTATTCATTCGCATAATTACAATGGAAAGCAGATTGTCATAACGACGGCTGCGTGAAATTTGCGCATCTAAACTTTTAAATAACGCAATCTTGTTTGGCATACCAGTGACTTCATCGATTGCTAAAGCCTCACGTAATTCATTTTTTAAAGATTCACGTTGTTGTAATAGTAATTGCAACGGGCCAACATCAGTGAGGTAATGTATTGTTTTGTCGTCGAGATTATCCTGGCTGCACATGAACCATTGATCATCACGAATAGAATTTGCAGGAATATGAACAGTCTCAGATGAAGTA
>DAOVYB010000020.1 GCA_030635835.1 Gammaproteobacteria bacterium | reverse complement strand
AGAATACCGAAGTAGAGAATACCGAAGTAGAGAATACCGAAGTAGAGAATACCGAAGTAGAGAATACCGAAGTAGAGAATACCGAAGTAGAGAATACCGAAGTAAAGAATACCGAAATAGATAATACGGAATTTGAAAGAATGACATCTGAAAATAAGAAAACAGAAGACATAAAAGCTGAAAATATGACGCAAGATGAAGAGAAATCAGATGGTGCGAATAACTCTAATCTTACTGAAAATGAGTTAATGCGAATTCTTGAAGCAGCATTATTTTCTGCTGGTAAAACATTAAATATTGATCGTTTAATGGATTTATTTCCGCACGATAAACATCCTGGAAAAGATGCAATACGTGATGCACTAAAAACTTTACAGGAACAGTATTTAGAATATACCTCACTTGAATTAAAAGAAGTTAGTAGTGGATTTCGTTTTCAGGTAAGAGAAGATTATTCAAGTTGGGTTGCTAAATTATTTGAAGAACGGCCTGCACGTTATTCTCGTGCGACTTTAGAGACACTGGCATTAATTGCCTATCGTCAGCCAATTACACGTGCTGAAATTGAAGAAGTACGTGGCGTTAGTGTAAGTTCACAGATCATTAAAACTATGATTGAACGTGACTGGATTCGTGTAATTGGTCATCGTGATGTACCGGGTAAGCCTGCTCTGTATGCAACAACTAAAGGTTTTCTTGATTACTTTAATCTTAAAAGCTTAACAGATTTACCCGCACTTGCTGATTTACGAGATATAGATGCCATTAATGCAGAGTTAGATCTTCAGGTAGCACCAGTTCCATCTGTGCCAACTGCAGAAGGCAATGAAGATGTCAGTGACACGACTGATAGCGATGAAATTGAGTTTGCAGCTATACCTGAAGATATCAATAATGAAGACGAAACTGAAAAGACATCAGAAGTTATTCATTAATCAAAGTATAAATTTACATCTATTATCGTAAATACACGATACTGGTTGTAATCCAAAGTAAATAGTTAACATATATTATTAATGCAAAGGTCGCAAAGACGCTAAGAACGCAAAGAAGTAAAATTAAAAACTTTGCGAACTCTGCGTCTTTGCGACCTTTGCGTTAAGTAATAAACTTTAAAAAAATTCGTTAAATTATCATTAAGGTAGTGTAGTCCACTATGGATGAAAAACTTCAAAAAGTCTTAGCTCGAGTTGGTCTGGGTTCACGTCGTGAAATGGAGCGCTGGATAGAACAAGGTCGGGTTAAAGTTAACGATAATATTGCTACTTTAGGTGAACGAGTTTCCAGCAAAGATAATATTAAAGTTGATAATAAATTTATTAATCAAAGACGCACTCAGGTACAACAGCGTGTAATTGCCTATCACAAACCTGTGGGTGAAGTCTGCAGCCGTGACGATCCTGAAGGACGAAAAACGATTTTCTCTAACTTGCCTAAACTTAAAACTGGTCGCTGGATTAGTGTCGGCAGGCTTGACTTAAATACAAGTGGTTTATTGTTATTAACAACAGATGGTGAACTGGCAAACAAATTAATGCACCCATCCAGTGAAATTGAACGTGAATATGCAGTAAGAATTCTTGGTGAAGTTTCTCCGGAAATTCTTAAACAACTTAAAAAAAATGTTCCACTTGATGATGGCGATGCACATTTTTTTGATATTAATGAGTCAGGCGGTCAGGGTGCTAACCATTGGTATCATGTCATATTGAAAGAAGGGCGTAATCGTGAAGTACGTCGTTTATGGGAATATTTTGGTTTTGCTGTTAGTCGTCTGTCACGCATACGTTATGGCTCTATCAAATTAGAGCGGCGTTTACGACCATCTAAAAGTGAAGATTTATCAGATAAGGAAATGCAGGTTTTATATAAATCTGTCGGACTTAATTACGAAATTACTGAAAAAGTAAATAAAGACAAAAGTCGTTTTAAAGCAAATAAGACAGCAAAAAATGCTAATCGATCGATGTATAAAGGTAAATCTGCAGGTAGGCGTCGCTAAACTATCAATTAACCGGTTTCTTTCATTTGATGTTTTGAACGAACAACATAGGGTTTCAGCAGTTCAGGTACTTTAATATACTCTGCAATTATCATAATAACTTTATCTACATCGCCTGTCGCAACACTTATTAAATCTTCGACCATATCATCATCATCTAAAATTTCAGTGTAGTTGCGTAATATATATATTACGTAATGCTGACTGGATTCAATGTGTTCCATTAAGTCTTTTGGTGTATTAGTTTTTGGGATACCGATATGAGAAGCACCCATTCTAAACATGGCCTGTTCAGGTTGTGCAAGGTAGTAAGGTTTTGAACTAAACCTGCTAAGTTCAAGTAATAAATCACAAACACGATCAACTTCAAAAGTTTCCATAGTGATTATACGATGGCCACTTTCAAGCATTTTTTCTAGTTGATTTAAGTATTCCATGACATTGATTTAGTAGAGTTACAATGTCAGTAATTATAGACACAGGCACAGACGAACACAGTCGCATTATGTGAAACAGTTCAAATAATGATAAAATAGTATTAAGTTTAAGCGTTTACCGCTGTTGCTTCATGAATTTCTTCAGCACATTCCACTCGATTACGTCCCGCATTTTTTGCTGTATACAATGCTTTGTCTGCACGTTCAATAATTGATTTTGTTGTTTCCTGTGGCGATATACTTGCAATACCTGCACTTATGGTAACGGGAACAGAACCTTTGCGAGTACTAAATACATGCTTTTCAATCGTTTTTCGCAAACGTTCCGCGGCAATAGTTGCTCCACAAGTGTTAACGCCTGGTAAAATAACTACAAACTCTTCACCACCAAAACGAAACAGTATATCTGTGCTGCGCAATGCCTGAATACTACACTTAACTGTTTCCCGTAAAACATCATCACCAACTGAGTGACCAAAGTTGTCATTAATTTGTTTGAAGTAATCAAGATCAAAAATTAACAAACATAGCTCAGATTTATGTCTGTGCGCTAACTCAACTTCTCTCTTTAGAGTTTCATCCATTGCTGCACGATTATGCGCGCCGGTTAATACATCAATTTTTGCAGAATGTAATGCACGTTGATACCAAACAGCATTACGTAGTGGATAAATTAACTGGCCCATCAAATTTTCAAGATGTTCCATTTCTTGTTCAGTAAAGCGACGACGACGAGTAAAAATTAATTCACCTAGAAACTCACCGGCAAGACGTAGCCGGTAGGAACAACGGTGCCGCTGTTTTTTACCATATTTGAGGTCAAGTTGTTGTTCCTCATATATAAATTGAGCAGCATCAAAATTCACAACTTCTTGAGCAGCTTGCAGGAAATAGTTCAAAACACTGTTAATTTCCAAAGAAGTCTGCAGTAAACCAGCTAATTTAAGTGTTTGCTGTAATTCAGCCGGGGCAATGCCTAGCTGTTCACGTGCAGCAGTTGGGTTCATGTATTGTTCAATATTATCCATAGTAACTCCGCTATACCTCAAATAATTGCAAAAGGCGGTAATGGAAAATAATGCGAAATATGTGCCAGATTGCCGATATTTAAAAAAGCGAATATAATCAGTATGTTATGCTGTTGTTTAAAGGTAAGTGATATTATTTGTCAAAAAAATGACATGTTTGTTGAGGTAATTTAGCGTTCTTTATCCCAATTTATAAATAAACTGGCGATAATTAGCTCATATAATAATTAACTCAGCTAGTATGTAGAAGAAGGAGGAAATCATGTTGTTACATATCCGTTCTATTTCGTATGGGAAACTATTTTTAGCATTGTTCAGCGCTATGCTGATTTCTTTTGCAATTTCTAAACAAGTGCAGGCGGTTGATACAGCTACAAAACAGCCTGACGCACTTCAATCTGATATGGTAAATCCTGGTTATCAGGAAAAACCTGCCTGGTTTAAAGAATCATTTCTTGATTTGCGTGAAGACATTAAAGATGCAACAGATAGTAATAAACGTGTCCTGCTTTATTTTTATCAGGATGGCTGCCCCTATTGTGCAAAATTACTTCAGGACAATTTAGGACAGAAAAAACTTGCCGATAAAACTCGAAAATATTTTGATGTTGTTGCACTAAATATGTGGGGAGATAAGGAAGTTACTGATTTAAAAGGTCAGTTAACAACAGAGAAAATATTTGCCGAACAAATGAAAGTTATGTACACCCCAACTCTTGTATTTTTAACAGAGCAAGGAAGAGTTGCTTTACGGGTGAATGGCTATTATTCACCAAACAAATTTGAAACAGCGCTGGATTATGTTCATGGAAACAATGAAACAAAAATTTCATTTCGTGATTATGTGAGAAAATTTTTAAAGCCGCCCACATCCGGTAAACTGCATCAGCAACCGTTTATTTTAAAACCACCTTATAATTTAAAAAGTCTGACTAATAGCAAAAAACCTTTGCTTATATTATTTGAGCAAAAGAAATGCCATCATTGTGATGAGCTGCATAATGATTTATTTAAACGTAAAGAAACGCTGAAGCAAATTAATCGTTTTAATGTTGTACGTTTAGATATGTGGAGTAATGACAAATTGATTAATATACAGGGAAGAACCGTTACGGCAAAATCACTGGCCAAAAGACTCAATATTAATAATTCGCCAACTTTTGTGTTTTTTAATAAAACGGGAAAAGATATTTTTCGTATAGATGCTTATTTAAAATCATTTCATACACAATCAGTTCTGGATTATATTGCTTCAGGTGCATATGAAAAACAACCTAATTTTCAACGCTATATTAGTAAACGTGCAGATAAATTAGAGGCGCAGGGTATACATGTTGATCTAATGAAATAAATTAGTAGTATACTTGATTAAAATTAAGGTTTGTTAGGTCTGGTAATAAGTAAGATTCGATGAGTTCTATTTAGGATACGTAATGAGTAAAGTTAAACTTGAAAGTCATAAAATAATTAAAGGTATGTATGTTTGTGAGCTTGATCGACCATGGAGTGAAACAAACTTTCTTTTTCAGGGGTTCCGTATTACGAATGATCAGGAAATACAACAACTACAATCAACTTGTGAGTTTATTTATGTTGATGAAGATAAAAGCACGGTAGATATCACTCCGGATTTAATTATATTATCAACTGACAAACCAGTTAAAGAAATGAAGCAGCCTGAGCCACTTTATAATATTGATGTAAAACATAAGTCTCATCAGGAAAAGTTTGAAAATGAATTTCCAAAAGCTAAAGAAATTTACAAAGACGTAAATGAGCAAATGAATGCAGTCTTTGATGATCTTCGATTGGGTAAAGCATTAAATGTATCATCTGCGAAGTCAGCTGTAAAAAAGATGATGAGCAGTGTTTTACGTAACCCGGATGCTTTGAAGTTAATGTGCGTGTTGCAGGAGCGAGATAACAATGCTGTAACTCATGCTCTGCATGTTTGTATTTTAACTTTAAGTTTTGCGTATTACTTAGGGTTAAATAAAGACATGATTCAGCAGTTAGGGATTGGTGCTTTATTACATGATATCGGTGAAACAAAACTACCTGCAGGATTATTTTGGAAATCAGAACCTTTTAATGAAGAAGAAAGAAAAGTGGTTCATAAACACACTGAGCTCGGTGCAGATATAGTGAAAAGTGTTGAAGGTCTTCATCCCGTAGTATTAGATATAGTGCAGGATCATCATGAGCGCTTAAACCATACTGGTTTTCCGCGGCAGGCTGGAGGAGATGAGATTAGTTATAACGCGATGCTGGTTTCTATAGTTGATGTATATGATAGCGTTACCATGGGCTATGAAGGAAGAACACCTGTTTCATGTACGAATGCACTAAAAAGCATGTATGAATGGCGTAATGAACTTTTTCAGGGTGAGCTTGTAGAACATTTCATACAGTGTTTAGGTATTTATCCTATAGGTAGTGTTGTTAAACTTAATTCTGAAGAGGTGGGGATCGTTGTGACGTTTGATGATTTTTCACGACTTGCTCCACGTATTATGCTTCTGCTTGATAAAGATCGAAAGTTTTATCCTGTTCCCCGTATGTTGGATTTATCCAAATTTAGAGAACATGATGATAGTTATTTATATGAAATAAAGCAGGTAATAAATGCTGATGAATATGATATCGATATCAGACATTATCTTCTGCAGGAACTTTATGCAGATAAAGTTGCTAACCAGTAAAGTTAGTGTTCGATATGCTGTACAGTAGATGCCCCATAAACATGTAATGGGATTTCCCTGCCGCGTATTTTCTGCAGACCCAAATCAATAAAGCGTTCTTTTGTAACTGCATTTAAATTTGTATAGGTTTCGGCAGAAATAATAATACTATAGCCTAACCGTTTTGATAAACCATCAAGGCGACTTGCGATATTTACTGTGTCGCCAATAAACGTGTACTCAAAACGTGCCTGTGAACCTATTGTTCCGGCAGTAGCATAACCGGTATGAATGCCAATACCAATATTGAAACGGTCACCATCAGGTAAACGAATTGCCTGTGAGTGCATCACGATATCCCACGCTGTATCAACCGCATCATCAATGGTTGCACTTTCATCATCAAGCGGGAATACGGCAAGAATAGCATCGCCCATAAACTTGTTTACGATTCCTTTGTGCTCAGTCACGATATCCACAATTTTGCTAAAATAGGTATTGAGGAAAAATATCACATCTTCGGGGGTGTTTTTCTCTGCATAGGAAGTAAATTTTCGCAAATCACAAAAGAAAACAACAATATGTTTCTGTTCACCTTGCTTTAACAAATTAGAGTCTGATTTCACCAGTTTTTGCATAATGTCAGGACTAACAATACTTTCGAGTGTTTTTTGAATTTTATCTTTTTCCCGTAATTCATCTATCACACGGTTAGTTTTTTGTGCCATTACACCAAATTCATCACGGCTTAACACGGGAACGTAACTATCTAATTTACCATCCTGAATATGTTGCAAAGCATCTACCTGAATATCAAAAAGATGTTGTAAATTGAGTGAATAGGAATGGATTAAACGTAATGTGAGTGAAACAACAATACCTAATGTAAATAAAGTTTCAATAATATAAGCATTTTTCAAAATCTCATTGAGATTTTGTCCATCATTACTTTGACTAACAATATTTAAACTCATGTATGAATAAGCAGATAAAGCATTGGCCAGAATAACAACGAGTAAGGTAATAGTCAGAAATAAACTAACCCGACGAGAAACAGGAATGGTATTTTTAATATTCGTTTGCGATGGGTTGATTTTTAAGAAGCAATCATGCTCTCGTTTTAATGCGCTATCAATGCTGGCAAAGTAACCCATTATCATAACGGCAGAAAAAATTTTGCCAGCAATAATCAATGTATGCTGGTTTATTAGTACTTCAACCATAAACAAAGCAATGCCGGCAATAATATAAATGGCTAACTCATATCCAAGCTGCCTTTTTGGCTGATCCAGTAATGGAAATCGTCCGACAAAATAAAACTCAACCTTTGGACGAATCAGCGTAATAACGCTAAATAAAATTAATAACGAGATAATTGTAGAGCTTGTAGCCGTTGGCGAGTAAAAACTATTTGTCCGAGCAGCAATAATCCCGATTACCATAATTGTCAGCAGGTAATATGCAATTGTTTGATTTTTCTGAAAATAATGACTCATCACACAATATTATCGGGAGATTTAATTAGATATGAAGTAATTTGTGCTATTAAATTTTTCAATTTTTCACATTCAGTTGATTTTAGTTATTATTTGCTAATTATAGTACTTATATACTCTTTGTTTTTCAACAGCTTATGAATGTTTTTGCAACTTCATTGCTAATATTGGATAAGCATGAATCAATTATGACACAAATACAACAGGCGTAGTCATCGTGGTAATTGGTCGTTTTGCTAAGCTGGAAGGGCAGAGGAGTCTTAATTCTTCTCTTCGATGTTCGAGAGTCCCAAATGGCTTATTACTTTGTTTATATATTCACTTTGATAGATTTCCACTTATCACTCTAAGTCGGTATACTTCGGGCTCAAATTTATGCGGATGTGGTGAAATTGGTATACACGGTAGATTTAGGTTCTGCTGCCGTAAGGCGTGAGAGTTCGAGTCTCTCCATCCGCACCATTTTTATTCTAAGAATATTTTATTAATTTCTGATTGAAATAGAGGATATAGGTAATGCAAGTTTCTGTTGAAACCACCAATGGTCTTGAGCGTAAAATTACGGTTGCGATTGAAGAAGAACGTATCTCTGATGTAGTTGATGGTCGTCTTCAGGACATGACAAAAACGGTTAAAGTTAAAGGTTTTCGTCAGGGTAAAGTACCTCTAAAAATTGTTAAACAACAATATGAACAGCAGGTTCGTCAGGAAGTAGTCGGTGATGTCCTTCAATCGACTTTATATGAAGCGATTGGGCAGGAAAAACTGAACCCTGCAGGTCAGCCTAAAATTGATTCTCTTAAAAGCGATCCAGGCCAGGGCATGGAATATACTGCTTTATTTGAGATTTATCCTGAAGTTAAATTGGGTGACTTATCTAAAGAAACAGTAGAAAAACCCGTTGCTGAAATATCTGATGCCGATGTTGAAGAAATGCTGGAAACGGTACGTGGACAGCATAAAGAATGGGCTTCAGTTGATCGTGCAGCAAAAGATGGTGATCAATTAAATATCAACTTTAAAGGTATGATTGACGGAGAGCTTTTCCCGGGTGGAGAAGCTAACGATATGCCGATCGAGTTAGGCAGCGGTCGTATGATTAAAGGGTTTGAAGAAGGTTTAGTTGGCGCAAAAGCGGGTGATGATGTGACGTTAAACGTGACTTTCCCGGATGATTACCAGGCAGAAGAATTAGCGGGTAAACCTGCTCAGTTTGATACACATGTAAATAAGGTAGAAGAAGCTCAACTACCTGAATTAAATGATGATTTTGCTAAAAAACTGGGTATAAAAGATGCCTCAGTTGAAAATATGCACAAAGAAATTAAGACAAGCATGCAACAGGAATTAGATTCGCGTTTAAATACTAAAATGAAATCTTCTGTTATGGATGCTTTAATCAACGCTCATGATTTTGATGTACCTAAACCTTTAATTGATGATGAATCTGAAGCCATTAAGAAAAATATGCTTGAAAATCTGAAGCAACAGGGTATGCAGGATCAGGGTATGCAAATTGATGCCAGCATGTTTGCTGATCAAGCTATTCGTCGTGTAAAACTTGGTTTAATCATGAACGAAATCGTGCAATCAGAAAAAATTGAAGCAAATGAAGACCGCGTGAAGAAAAAAGTGGAAGAAATTGCTGCACCTTACGAGCAACCTCAACAAGTCATTGACTGGTATATGGGTGATAAACAACGCCTTGCTGAAGTTAGAGCGCTCATAACAGAAGAACAAATTGTAGATTGGGCTATGGAAAAAGCGAAAGTGGTCGATAAGAGTATGACGTTCAAAGAAATTATGGAATCTGAACAAAACAAATAAAATTCATTTCACGGATACTTAGGAGCCAGATAACTGCGTTTACCCTCCATATTATATAAAATGTGGGGCACGACGAAAACCTTTCAAAATGCTCATGCACTTAGTGTGCATTCCGCTTTTTCATCGGTTTTGCCTTGTTCTCTAGCTCCTAAGTATCCATGTAAAGAATTTAAATATTTAACAATTTACCCTTAAGGATAAGTTTTCGTGACCGATAAAACAGTTAATACAGAAATTATGAACCAGTTGGTTCCTATGGTCGTTGAGCAAACATCTCGTGGTGAACGCTCTTACGATATTTATTCAAGATTACTGAAAGAAAGAATTATTTTTCTGGTAGGACAAGTTGAAGATCATATGGCAAACTTGGTGGTTGCTCAAATGCTTTTCCTTGAATCAGAAAATCCGGATAAAGAGATTTATCTGTACATTAATTCACCAGGTGGCTCGGTGACTGCGGGTTTATCAATTTATGACACGATGCAGTTTATAAAGCCAGATGTTAGCACTTTGTGTATAGGTCAGGCTGCAAGTATGGGTGCATTATTGCTCGCCGGTGGTGCTGCTGGTAAACGTTATGCGTTACCACATGCAAGAACCATGATTCACCAGCCATTAGGTGGTTTTCAGGGGCAAGCAAGTGATATTGAGATTCATGCGAAAGAAATAATTGAAGTTCGGGAAAGATTAAACAAAATTCTTTCTGATCATACTGGAAAATCGATTGATGATATTCAACGGGATACTGACCGTGATAATTTCATGAATGCCGAAACTTCAGTTGAATATGGTTTGATTGATTCTGTTATGACAGAACGTAGTACGACAACAGAAGATAAGTAAACCCGTAGCTGATATTGTACAAAATATCAGCAAAATCAAGGGTAAAAATGTGGTGTGATGACTTGAAAAAGTTCTAAAAACTCCGCATGGTATAGAGAATGATTATGTTCATTCTGAGGCAGAAGACATGAGCGACGATAAAAACACCGGAGACGGTGGAAACAAACTACTGTATTGCTCTTTTTGTGGCAAAAGTCAGCATGAAGTGCGCAAACTTATAGCAGGTCCTTCTGTGTTTGTTTGTGATGAATGTGTTGAATTATGCAGTGATATAATTCGAGAAGAAATTCAGGAGCAGTCTGGTAAAGCAGAAGGTGATGCTCTCCCTACACCGCACGAAATTAACGATATTCTTGATGAGTATGTAATTGGCCAAGATCGTGCCAAACGCGTACTTGCTGTAGCGGTTTATAACCATTACAAACGTTTAGAAACCGGCCAGAAAAAAGATGATGTCGAGCTTTCTAAAAGTAATATCCTGCTAATTGGTCCAACTGGTTGCGGTAAAACTTTGCTTGCTGAAACGCTGGCTCGTTTGCTGGATGTACCATTCACCATTGCCGATGCGACAACACTTACTGAAGCAGGTTATGTTGGTGAAGATGTTGAGAACATTATTCAGAAGTTATTGCAAAAATGTGATTACGACGTAGAAAAAGCACAAACGGGTATTGTGTATATCGATGAAATTGACAAGATATCACGTAAATCTGATAACCCATCAATTACACGTGATGTTTCAGGAGAGGGTGTACAACAAGCCTTATTGAAACTCATTGAAGGTACTATAGCATCGGTTCCTCCTCAAGGTGGCCGTAAACATCCTCAGCAAGAATTCTTGCAGGTTGATACCTCAAATATTCTATTTGTTTGTGGTGGTGCTTTTGCCGGCCTGGATCGCATTATTCGTGATCGTTCTGAAAAAGGTGGAATTGGCTTTGGTGCCGAAGTAAAAAGTAAAGATGAATCTAAGAATTTGAGTGAAGTTATTCACAGTGTTGAACCTGAAGATTTGACTCGATTTGGTTTAATTCCTGAGTTCGTCGGCCGTTTACCCGTAGTGGCAACTTTGAGCGAGCTTGATGAAAGTGCGCTGGTACGCATTTTAACTGAACCTAAAAATGCCTTAACCAAACAATATCAAAAAATGTTTGAAATGGAAGGCAGTGAACTTGAATTCCGTGAAGGTGCTTTAACTGCGATTGCATCAAAAGCAATGGAACGCAAAACAGGTGCACGGGGTTTACGCTCAATTCTGGAACATGCTTTACTCGATACCATGTATGACTTACCTTCAATGGATAATGTTGAAAAAGTTGTCATTGATGATTCGAGTATAAATGGAGATGGGGAACCACTCTTCATTTATGAAAATCTGGAGCCACTCGCTGCTTCAGCAGATGACTAAAACCAAAGGGGTATTTTTTAATACCCCTTTATTTTTTTGGAAATGTAATTTTTATTACGAGTTAGCTTATTGGAGACCTTGAAAATACAAGTAGCAGACCATAAGTAAAAAACAAGGTTTTAAATAATGTTAATTATAAATACAGGACAGAAACATGTCTGAGATGGTCGAAACACAATTATCCGCTATTCCCATTTTACCATTACGTGATGTAGTGGTTTATCCTCACATGGTAATCCCACTTTTCGTTGGTCGTGAAAAATCTATTCAGGCTTTAGAAGCTGCAATGGACAACGATAAACAGATTTTATTAGTCGCGCAAAAAAGTGCTGCTAAAGATGAGCCATCACAAGATGATTTATATCAAATTGGTACGGTTTCAAGCATTTTACAGTTACTTAAATTACCTGATGGTACAGTTAAAGTTCTAGTTGAAGGGAACAAGCGCGCACGAATTGTTCATTTCCTTGGTCAGGAAGAATATTTTACTGCCCAAATTAAAGAGCTTGATGACAAGGTTGTTGATGATCGTGAATCAGAAGTTTTGGTACGCTCATTAACTGCGCAATTTGATCAGTACGTTAAACTGAATAAAAAAATCCCACCCGAAATCCTGACATCACTTTCAAGTATTGAAGAAGCTGATCGTATGGTTGATACCATAGCGGCTCATATGTCACTTAAACTGGATGAAAAGCAAAAGATTCTTGAAGTTGTTGATCTACATGAACGTGTAGAGCATCTCATGGTATTAATGGAATCTGAAATTGATATATTACAGGTTGAAAAACGTATTCGCGGGCGAGTTAAACGCCAAATGGAAAAAAGTCAGCGTGAGTATTACCTGAATGAACAAATGAAAGCCATCCAGAAAGAACTAGGTGATATGGATGATGTACCAAATGAAATGGAAGATCTTGAGAAAAAAATCGAGACCTCCGGTATGTCCAAGGAAGCATTGAAAAAAGCAAAAGCCGAATTAGCTAAATTAAAAATGATGTCACCCATGTCTGCTGAAGCTACTGTTGTACGTAACTATCTTGACTGGATGGTTGGTGTACCCTGGAAAAAACGCAGCAAAATTCGCAGCGATCTTTCTAAAGCAGAAGAAGTACTTGAAGCCGATCATTATGGCCTGGAAAAAGTTAAAGAGCGTATCTTAGAGTATCTTGCTGTACAGCAACGCATGAAAAAAATGAAAGGCCCTATCTTATGTTTAGTGGGTCCTCCTGGTGTAGGTAAAACCTCAGTGGGTAAATCAATTGCGCGTGCAACCAATCGTAAGTTTATGCGTATGGCGTTAGGTGGTGTGCGTGATGAAGCAGAAATCCGTGGTCATCGTCGTACTTACATTGGTTCAATGCCGGGTAAAATTATTCAAAATTTATCAAAAGTTGAAACACGTAATCCATTATTCCTGTTAGATGAAATTGATAAAATGGCAATGGATTTCCGTGGCGATCCAGCTTCAGCGTTACTGGAAGTTTTAGATCCAGAGCAAAATCACACGTTTAATGATCATTATATGGAAGTGGACTATGACTTGTCAGAAGTCATGTTTGTTGCAACTTCTAATACAATGAATATTCCTGGTCCTTTATTAGACAGAATGGAAGTTATTCGTTTATCGGGTTACACCGAGGATGAAAAACTGAATATCGCCATGCGTTATTTAGTGAAAAAACAAATTAAAAATAATGGTCTCAAAGAAGACGAAATTATTATTACTGAAGATGCCGTACGTGGAATTATTCGTAACTATACCCGTGAAGCCGGTGTACGTAATTTAGAGCGTGAAATTGCTAAATTATGCCGTAAGGTAGTAAAAGAAATTTTACTTGATAAAGGCGTTGAGAGCGTAGAGATAACGGGTAAGAACCTGGACAAATATCTTGGCGTTGAGCGTTTCCGTTACGGTGTGATTGATGAAAACGATCAGGTTGGTCAGGTAAATGGTTTAGCCTGGACTGAAGTTGGTGGTGAGTTATTAACGATTGAAACTGCAGTGTTACCGGGGAAAGGTAAAACCAGTGTTACCGGTCAGCTGGGTGATGTTATGAAAGAATCCATTCAGGCTGCAATGACCGTTGTAAGAAACCGTTCTTCGGTTTTAGGTATTAAAGATGAAGTCTTTGAGAAAAAAGACATCCATGTTCATGTGCCAGAAGGCGCTATTCCTAAAGATGGACCAAGTGCCGGAGTAGGCATGTGTACTGCGTTAGTTTCTGCATTGACTGGTATAGCTGTTCGTAAAGATGTCGCGATGACTGGTGAGATTACGTTACGTGGTGAAGTTTTACCTATTGGTGGTTTGAAAGAAAAACTACTCGCTGCTCATCGTGCAGGGATTAAAACAGTATTAATTCCTGAAGAAAACCGCAAAGATTTAGCTGAGATTCCAGACAATGTAAAAGAAAGTCTGGATATCAAACCTGTTCGCTGGGTAGATGATGTTTTAAATGAAGCATTAGTTCATTCACCAAAACCGTTAACAGACACGGAAACTGGTGGAAAAGTGAGCAAATCTAATAAAACTGATAGTACAAATTTGCAAACACACTAAAAAGTACTGGTTTTATGCGGGCATACAAGTAAACTGTGCACTGATTGCTTGACCAGATCTAGTTAGCGTTGGTATAAATCCATAAGTAAATAAATATATGAAACCGCCTAAACTTTATTTGGGCGGTATTTTTTTTGTCATTCCTAAGGGGGAGAATTAAGTGAATAAATCAGAACTCGTAGAAGCTGTTGCAGAAAGCGCAGACATCTCTAAAGCTGCAGCTGCACGTGCTGTAGATACAATGGTTAGCAGCATCATTGATACACTTGCAAATGGTGATCAAGTTGCAATTGCTGGCTTTGGTACTTTCACCGTTCGTGACCGTGCTGCTCGCACTGGTCGTAATCCACGCACCGGTGAAGAAATTCAAATTAAAGCATCAAAAAATCCTGGATTTAAAGCTGGTAAAGCATTTAAGGATGCATTAAACTAGCGCGCGTTCGAACAGGGGGTGGTTAGCTCAGCTGGTAGAGCATCGCCCTT
>DAOVYB010000060.1 GCA_030635835.1 Gammaproteobacteria bacterium | reverse complement strand
CGATAACTAAATCACGTTTAGTTTATGGGTGGTTTAGTCGTGGTAAAGTTTCTTTTGTTTATGATTAGTTTCTCTTTTTCGCAATTTATTTTTGCGGATTCATTTAATTTAATTATTAATGGTAAAGCAATACATGAAAATAAGAAAAATTATAATGAAGAGAACTGGGGTTTAGGTTTTGAATATAATTTTGAAGAAAAGAAAAACTGGATTAATTTTATTAACGGTGGTTTTTTTAAAGACAGCGTATTTAATACTTCAAAATATATAGGTGGTGGAACTAAACGTCGTTTTTTATTAGGGACAGATCAAAATAGCTGGCATGTTGATGTCGGTGCAACGGCTTTTTTGATGACGCGTAAAGACTACAAAAATGAAGAACCTTTTTTTGGTGCATTACCCTATGTTTCCATCGGGACAGATAAGTTTGCAATTAATGCCACTTATATACCGGCTGTGACTCCTAAATTTGAAGCATTGTGGTTTTTTCAGGCCTCTTTTCAGCTCTCAGAATGGTAATTAGATAATAATTTTTTCACCGGCTTTAATGGCAAATAACGATTCTTAATTCAACCCCCGTATTAGCGGATCAACGGCTAGCTGACCATGTTCACGTTGAATTTCAGCTAGAATCAACATCGCACTATTTCGAGTATAACCGCTGGTCATGCCAATCTGAACAGTGAGTAATTATCGTGCTTTATCAATAGCCATTGAAAATCCTGTAAAAATCAGTGCAAATCATAGGGATATTTGAAAAAACCGCTAAATATAGTTATAAAAATGCCGCTATATCATATTACAATATTTTTTATATTATTTAGTTTGTACAGGACTCTTTATGAAACAGGTTTTATTCGTAAATAAGTTAAATACAAACATTTATAGTAATCAGAAAGAAGAAAAAAATGATATTAACGTCAAATTTATTACTGGATGAACCTGATCTTATTGATCTAATCGATAAATTTATGATTCGTTTACCGACATTGCAGGGTGCGATTAATCATGCACATACAGATAATAATATAGAAGAATTATCAGGATTAATTCATCAACTTAAAGGTGTCGGCGGAGGTTATGGTTACCCTATGCTAACAGAACTTTGTATTAATATTGAATCGCAGATTGAAAATCAGAATTCTGAAAGTATAAAAGCATTAATTGAAGAATTTAATATGATGGTTGAAAAGATTCTCGAAGGTAAAGACGAAAATCATATCATTGCTGAACGGGCACTTGCTCAGTCTTAAGATTTAATGACTATAATAAAAAAGGGCAGCTTAATCGCTGCCCTTTTTCTTTCTTGCTTAAAAGATTTTAAATTTCAAAATCTTCACATTTCTTCTCAACTGCTACACCTTTCATACGAACATATTTAGGTAAGCCATCTTTATAAGGTGGGTAATCTTCACCTTTAATTAATGGTGCTAAATATTCACGGCATTTAGCAGTGATACCAAATCCATCAGCAGAGATGAAATTATCTGGCATCATTTTCTCAACGTTGGCAACCTTGCTTAATGGTGCCATGCCCACTTTCCATTTATATGGTTTGTTAGAAATACGATCAACAGTTGGCATTACAGAGTTGTGACCTTGTAAAGCAAATTGAACCGCGGCTTTACCCATTGCGTAAGCCTGATCAACGTCAGACTTAGAAGCGATATGACGAGCAGCACGTTGCATGTAATCCGCAACACCCCAGTGGTATTTATGACCGAGTTTTTCCTGAATCATGCCTGCTACAACAGGTGCACAACCACCTAATTGGCTATGACCAAATGCATCTTTCAAGCCTGTTTCCGCAAGGAATTTTCCATCAGGCCAATGTGTACCTTCAGAAACAACAACAGTACAGTAACCGTGTTCTTTAACGTTAGCATCAACTTTAGCGAGGAATTTTTCCTGATCAAATTCAACTTCAGGGAACAGAATAACAACAGGAATTGGGTTTTCTTCAGTAGAAGCTAAACCACCTGCTGCTGCAATCCAGCCTGCATGGCGACCCATAACTTCAACAACAAATACTTTTGTTGATGTTTTACACATTGAAGCCACGTCAAAACTCGCTTCTTGTGTAGAAATAGCAATATATTTTGCTACTGAACCAAAACCCGGGCAGTTATCGGTAATTGGCAGATCATTATCAACCGTTTTAGGTACATGGATTGCCTGAATTGGGTAACCCATTTCTTTAGACAGTTGTGAGATTTTGAAACAAGTGTCTGCTGAATCACCGCCACCGTTATAGAAGAAGTAACCAATGTTATGTGCTTTAAATACTTCGATCAAACGTTCGTATTCACGACGATTTTCTTCAAGTGATTTTAATTTAAAACGACAAGAACCAAATGCACCTGAAGGTGTGTGGCGTAATGCAGAAATTGCACTTGTTGATTCTTTGCTTGTATCAATAAGGTCTTCAGTTAATGCACCGATAATACCGTTACGGCCTGCATAGACTTTACCAATTTTAAGTTTGTTTTTACGTGCTGTTTCAATAACACCACAGGCACTTGCATTGATTACTGCAGTTACACCACCTGATTGTGCGTAAAAGGCATTTTTCAATGGCTCTTTTGGTTTACTAGCCTTCTTTTTAGTCGCTTTCTTTTTACCGGTTTTTTTCTTGGCTACTTTTTTCTTAGCGACCTTTTTTTTGCCAGTTTTTTTCTTTGCCGTTTTCTTTTTGGCTACTTTCTTTTTAGCTGTTTTTTTCTTAGCTACTTTCTTTTTAGCGACCTTCTTCTTCGCTACTTTTTTCTTGGCTTTCTTTTTAGCGGCCATGGTGTTTCCCTCTGATTTAAAATAATAAATTAACTATTATTGCGATATAAAATAATGCCTGCATTAAGCAGGCGTAAGTAATGAGTTTTCTAAGACACCAGCTTTATTAAGTTCATGATTAGCCTGAACCTGTAATAAAGTAATAACGCAATTATGCAGGTCATCATAAAATGGTTTACCTGTACCGAATTGCTCATCGTTGCCATAAAAATACTGGCTAAAAAATTTATCATCTGCTGCTTTGGCGAGAATAAAGTGACAATCTTTATGTTCCCAGTAAACAGCAGGGCACTCTGTCAGTTCAGGCTCACTTTCGTCGACTCCGATTTCAATATCAGCCTGCTGGGTTTCTACGGGTGTGCCATAGCGCCCGGCGAGTGTATCGTGAATTAATTTTAGTTCTTCGCTGGTGAAATCGTTGATGCTTGTGTCATTCATAGAAGTCGTACTCTGGACTTATTATTAACGCTTATAAAAACAGCTGCAAAGGATACGCGATCATTTCGTGAATTGGAAATTTTAACCCGAAACGAGGGCTTGAAAAAATACATTTTATATAGGAGTAAAAGTAGGATTTATGTGTAAAGGAGGCTTGTCATTCCGGCCAAGCAAAGCGCGAGCCGGAATCTATATTTATACGATCTGGATTTCATCCTTTGATTCGTATACGGTGCTTCCCTGCACCACTTCTCCCGCTAAGAGCATGCGGGAATGACGTGTTTACATTGTTTGGTATTGTTTAGGCTATTTCTGCAAGTTGCTTTTGTAAACGCAAAATTCGTGCCTCTAGTCTGGCAGTGTGATCTCGTAACTGACTTATATTATTGGTAAAGGCTTCAATTTCATCAGAATGGGGAGAGAGTTGACCTTCATCCTGAATATATTCCTGAGCATCAAGTTGCAGGGTTTTAAACGTATTTTTACCCCATGAATGTAAATCACGAACCAGGCTACCTGCTTTAAAGGCAACAAAATCTCCGGTGTATTCAGACAGCCATTCTTCCCAATCTAAATCGAGTTGATCGAGCAGTCGTTTAAAATGCTGACCAAGCTCAATGTCGCCTTTAATGCGAATTTCTCCGCTGAAAAAGCTTTCACTGGCATCACCGAGTGACATATTGATGAAGGCTAACGGGCTACCCTGTAACGTGGTATCCGCCTGGCCGTCAAAAATATATTGAACCTGAACGCCTTCAGTATGTGGAAAGAGGTAAAAGTCTAAATCCAGTTCGGTAAGCTCAAAAGCAATGACCTTGCCTTGTAATGCTGCAAATTTTTTAAGTGTAGCGGGATCTTTTTTAAGGACAAGATTAATCGAAGTCTCGAGGGCTTCGGTTAAGGTGAGAATAATTTCAGTTGTTAAACTCATTTATGAGTTATCCATGAGATAAAAAATTTAACCACGGGGAACACGGGGGGCACAGGGAAGAATTTTTAAGGTTTTCCCCCGTGCTCCCCGTGTCCCCAGTGGTTTATTAATTCTTTTTAGATTTTGTAACCACGGTGTAAAGCAACTACACCACCGGTTAAATTAAAGTATTCACATTTTTCAAAACCGGCATCAATCATCATACCTTTTAAGGTTTCCTGATCGGGATGCATACGAATGGACTCAGCAAGATAACGATAACTGTCTGGATCATCTGCAATGACCTTGCCCATAACCGGTAACAGCTTGAATGAATAAGTGTCGTAAATTTTACTTAATAATTCAGATTCAGGTTTGGAAAATTCTAAAACGAGTAATGGTGCGCCGGGTTTTAATACACGATACATCGAACGTAATGCAGCATCTTTATCGGTGACGTTACGTAAACCAAATGCGATAGTAATTGCATCAAAATGATTATCAGGGAAAGGCAGGCATTCAGCATTAGCCTGAACGTACTGTACATTTCCTGCAATACCTTTATCGAGTAAACGTTCACGACCAACTTTGAGCATGGAGTCGTTAATATCAGCAACAGTAACAGACCCCTGCTGACCGACAATGCGGGCAAATTTTGCTGCCAAATCACCGGTACCACCGGCAAGGTCAAGAACATTGTGACCTGGACGGACACCACTCATTTCAATCGTATAACGTTTCCAGACACGATGAATACCAAATGACATTAAGTCATTCATAACATCATATTTACTGGCAACAGAATGGAAGACGCCAGCGACTTTATTTACTTTGTCATCGTAAGCGACTTGCTCAAAACCAAAATGTGTTGTGTCATCTTTCATCTTCTGATTATACCTAATTTATTCTCGTCATTCCGGTATGTTTTTGAGCCGGAATCTTATTATATATCTGGATTTCATCCTTTGATTCGTAAACGGTGCTTCCCTGCACCACTACTCCCGCTGAAGGCACGCGGGAATGACGAACAAGAGTTATTTAGCGTGTTTAGGCTCAGGACGATCCTTACCGGCATCTTTTAAACGTTGCAGGTAATTGGCCCAGTTTTCTTCATAGTTTTCGCCAAGTTCATACAACGTTTCCCAGGAAAATATCCCGGTGTCATGATTATCATCAAAAAAAGGCTGAATCGCGTAGTTACCGACCATTTCAATTTGCGTGATATTTACATCCTGTTTACCAAATTGTAAAACTTCCTGTCCGGGTCCATGTCCCTGAACTTCAGCCGATGGTGAATTAACACGTAAATATTCGACAGGCAGGTTAAAAGTTTTTCCATCACTAAAAATAACTTCGAGTATGTGTGAAGCTTGATGGAGTTTAATGTCTGTTGGTTTGATCATCTTAATTTTCCTAGAAAGATTTTAACCACTGGGAACACGGGGGACACAGGGAAAAAATAAATGTATTAAAATATTATTTCTTAAAGTTTATTACTGGTCTCAACTGAAGCAAGGATAGAAAACTAAATAAAAGGTTTTCCCCGTGTGCCCCGTGCCCCCAGTGGTTTTGTCACTTTTATAAAATGTATCGGCTTAAGTCTTCATCCTGCGCTAATTCTGAAATGTTTTCATCCACATATTCTGCGGTGATTTTAACGTCTGCACCTTTATTCTCGGTTGCAGTAAATGATATCTCTTCAAGCAGACGTTCAAGTATGGTGTGTAATCGACGAGCGCCGATATTTTCAGTACGTTCATTGACCTGGTAAGCGGTTTCAGCAATGCGACGAATACCATCATCAGCAAATGTCAGATTAACTTCTTCAGTTGCAAGTAAGGCGCGATATTGTTCGGTGAGTGATGCATCCGGTTCAACCAGAATACGCATGAAATCATCTGAGGTTAACGCATCCAACTCAACGCGAATCGGAAAACGGCCTTGTAATTCAGGAATGAGATCAGACGGTTTAGTCAGGTGAAAGGCACCCGATGCGATAAATAAAATGTGATCAGTTTTCACCATGCCATACTTTGTTGAGACAGTTGAACCTTCTACTAAAGGTAACAAGTCACGTTGTACACCTTCGCGTGAAACATCCGCACCACTGGTTTCACCATGTTTTGCAATTTTGTCCATTTCATCAAGAAAAACGATGCCGTTTTGTTCAACGTTGTGTAAAGCGTCATCCTTAATTTCTTCTTCATTAATTAAGTTTGCGGCTTCCTCATCAATAAGAAGTTTAAAGGCTTGTTTAACGGGTAGTTTACGTGAGCGTTTGTTCTGATTACTACCAAGATTTTGAAACATGCCCTGTAGCTGGTTAGTCATTTCTTCCATGCCCGGTGGTGCCATTATTTCTACACCCATTTGAGGCACATCGGTTTCGACTTCAATTTCTTTATCATCGAGATCACCTTCACGCAGTTTTTTACGAAACTTTTGTCGTGTCGGGTTTTCTTCTTTCTTTTCAGTTTCTGAAGTATCCGTACTATAGTCACGTGCCGGTGGCAGTAAAATATCGAGGATACGTTCTTCAGCTGAATCTTCAGCGCGCCTTTTGACTTTTTCCATTGCGTTTTCACGCGTGAGCTTGATAGATATTTCCATTAAGTCACGCACAATAGATTCAACATCACGGCCAACATAACCGACTTCAGTGAATTTAGTGGCTTCAATTTTTAAAAATGGTGCATTTGCCAGTTTTGCTAAACGGCGGGCAATTTCAGTTTTACCGACACCGGTTGGACCAATCATTAGAATATTTTTTGGCGTGATTTCGTTACGTAAATCTTCATCGACCTGACTACGGCGCCAGCGATTTCTTAATGCTATTGCAACGGCACGTTTTGCAGCGGCCTGCCCAACAATATGTTTGTCGAGTTCCTGAACTATTTCTTGGGGAGTCATTTGTGACATAATAATTTCGCTTTAAATTTCGAAATCGCCGCACAAATAGCGAGAAGCCAGATAACTGCGTTCACCCTCCATAATAATTCCTATGTGGGGCATGACAAAAACTTCTTCAAAATGCTCATGTACTCATCGTACACTCCGCTTTTTCATCAGTTTTGCCTTGTTCTCTAACTTCTCGCTATCCGTGCAACAATTTCATTTTGTAAAAAATAATGATGGATTAAAATTCCAGTTCTGCTTATTCCTAAAACTCCAGTTCTTCCATAACAAAATTGTGATTAGTATAGATGCAGATGTCACCGGCAATATTCAAGGCTTCCTGAGTAATTTCTTTTGCACTGAGTTCAGTATTATTCAGCAGGGCGCGGGCTGCTGAAAGCGCGTAATTACCACCAGAACCAATTGCGATAATGCCTTGTTCTGGCTCTATGACATCGCCATTACCAGAAATAATAAGTGACGCTTCGGCATCAGCAACGGCAAGTAAGGCTTCTAAACGACGCAGGGTGCGGTCTGTGCGCCAGTCTTTTGCCATTTCCACGGCAGCTCGAACCAGCTGGCCAGAGTGCTTTTCAAGCTTGGCTTCAAAATACTCAAATAAAGTAAATGCATCGGCGGTACCGCCAGCAAAGCCTGCAATAACCTGGTTGTTATACAGGCGGCGGACTTTTCGTGCATTGCCTTTCATCACTGTATCCCCCAGTGTGACCTGACCATCAGCACCAATAATGACCTGATTACCACGGCGAACAGAAAGGACGGTTGTGCCTCGATATTGTTCCAAGATGAGCTCCTGATTAAAAATAAGAGAAAACAGAGTTCTAACAGAAAAAGCTTATTGATTGAGGGCGCAGATTGTACACCTGTGAGTGGAGCTGAACAAACTAAAAGACACTAATTATTGTTTATTCAATGACTTAGCATAAAAAAAGCGGCTAAATAGCCGCTTTT